>CAMWTG010000266.1 GCA_947177115.1 uncultured Clostridia bacterium | reverse complement strand
GATGAGGTGGAGGAGGTACACTGAGGCGGCAAGCTGCGGGAGTTCTGGGACGGCGGCAGGATGCATGTGGTCAACGAGGACTATACCCGTGTGCTGGCGGTGCCCTGCGATATGTTCATCGCCGGTTACGGCACCACGCACACCAACGCCCTGCGCCTGTGGGACGCCAAGAGCCCCACGCCCATTGACATGGGCCTGTTCAGCCGGGGCGACTACCTGAAGGCCGGCGAGGAGAAGGCCATGGCCGAGGTGATTGCCAAGGTCCTTTATCCTGAGGACAACCACTACGAGGGCAAGAGCCTGCGCCTGCGCCAGCAGTACTTCTTTGTCTCCGCCACCGTCCAGTCCATTGTCCGCAAGCACATCCAGGCCTACGGCACCCTGACCAACTTCCACGAGAAGAACGTCATCCAGATCAACGACACCCATCCCACTCTGGTGATCCCCGAGCTGATGCGCATCCTCATGGACGATGCCGGCCTGGACTGGGACACCGCCTGGCACATCACCAGCAACTCCGTGGCCTACACCAACCACACGGTGCTGGCCGAGGCCCTGGAGCGCTGGCCCCAGACCCTGATGGAGACCCTGCTGCCCCGGATCTGGCAGATCATCTGCGAGATCGCCCGCCGCTGGCAGGAGAAGGTCACCGCCTACTACTGCGGCGATGAGAGCAAGGTCCGGAACATGGCCGTCATCTGGGACGGCGAGGTGCGCATGGCCAACCTCTGCATCGCCGGTGGCACAGCGGTCAATGGCGTGTCCGCCCTCCACAGCGACATCCTGCGCAACGATGTGTTCCGGGATGCCTGCAGCATGGAGCCGGAGAAGTTCAAGAACGTCACCAACGGCATCGACCACCGCCGCTGGCTGGCGGAGATCAACCCGGGCCTCGACAAGCTCATCCGGGATCTCACCGGCGGCGATGGCTATCTTCTCCACCCCGGCACGGAGCTGCCCAAACTGGATAAGTTTGCTAACGACAAGGAGGTCCTCCTCCGCCTGGGCCAGATCAAGCGGGCCAACAAGGAGACCTTTGCCAAGTACGCCAAGAAGGCCCAGGGTTTCCTCATCAATCCCGATGCCATCTTCGATGTCCAGGTCAAGCGGCTCCATGAGTACAAGCGGCAGCTGCTCAGCGTGCTGCACATCATCCATATCTACCATCAGCTCCAGGATCATCCCAACATGGATATCCATCCCCACACCTTTATCTTTGGAGCCAAGGCCGCGCCCGGCTATGCCGTGGCCAAGCGGATCATCCGGCTGATCAACTCCCTGGCGGACCAGATCAACAACGATCCCATCTGCAAGGATAAGCTGCAGGTGTTCTTCATGGAGAACTATCGCGTCTCCCTGGCGGAGGTCCTGATGCCCGCCAGCGAGGTCAGCCAGCAGATCTCCACCGCCGGCAAGGAGGCCAGCGGTACCGGCAACATGAAGTTCATGATGAACGGCGCACTGACCGTGGGCACCCTGGACGGGGCCAATGTGGAGATGCACGAGGTGCTGGGCGATGAGAACATGTTCCTCTTTGGCCTGAAGACCGAGGAGGTCAAGGAGATGCGGGACATCGGCTACAACCCCTTCAACCTCTACACCCGCGATCCCAACCTCCACCGGGTCCTGGACCACATCAACAACGGTTTCCGGGACGGCGTGCGCTACGATGACCTGGTGCAGCGGCTGCTGCTGGGGGTGAACGGCTCCCCGGCGGACGAGTATATGCTCCTGGCGGACTTCGCCGCTTACTGCGCTGCTGAGCGGCGGATGGCGGAGACCTACGCCGATCAGAAGAAGTGGAACCAGATGAGCCTGCATAACATCGCCCGCTCCGGCATCTTTGCGGCGGACCGGTCCATCGCGGATTACGCCGAGACCATCTGGCATGTGCCCTATAAGAAGTAAGGCGGAACAGCAGAGCCTTTTGAAGAGGAACCGCGCCCCCGGGATCTTCCCGGGGGCGCGGGTATTCTTATGATCCGCCCCCACAGTGCCGGACCTCCCCGCAGGACATCGGCCGTATGGACAAAGAAAGCGCTGTGCGGACGGTCCGTCCGCACAGCACTTTTTCAACTGCGTTGACTATATCAGGGCAGGTAATTCATGGGATTCTGCCGCTCGCCGTTATAACGGACCTCGAAGTGGCAGTGGTTGCCGGTGCTCCGGCCGGTGGAGCCCATCTCCGCGATGTGCTGCCCCTTGTAGACCTTGTCGCCCACGCTGACCACCAGGCTGCTGTTATGGCCGTAATAGGTGACGTAGCCGTTTCCGTGGTCGATCTGGACCAGATAGCCATAGCTGCCCATCCAACCGGCGTAGATGACCGTGCCGCCGTCCGCCGCCACGATGTCGGTGCCGTAGGAGTTGGCGATGTCAATACCGCCGTGGAAGGAGGTGCCGCCGAAGATCTTGCGGGAACCATACCGGGAGGTAATGGTGCCGCTGGTGGGCCAGCGGAAGGAACCGGTGGGCGCCCAGCTGGGACGCTCCTTGGTGCCTCTGGCCTGGATCTCGGTGACGGGTTCCTGGAAGATGTCCTGAGAAATAATCTCGCGCTCGATCTCCGTCACGCCCTCGTAGGTGACCTTGGCCTCGGTGTTGGCCTTGCCGTAGGCGCCCTTGGAAATGACCTTGGTGTCGCCCTCCCACATGGTGTCATCGTCCCGGTACTCGATCTCGTAGGGGATGTCCTCCTCGTAGTACTCCATCTGGACGGCGCGGACGGTCAGGTAGGGTACGGCATTGCTGATGAGCAGCTCATCGCCGATCTGAAGCTTATCAATGTCATAGCCTGGGTTGAGGCGCAACAGGTCATCATTGGTCATGTTGTTGTCCTGGGCAATGACAGACCAGCAGTCGCCCTTTTTGACAGTGTAGGTGACCTCGCCGTCCTTTTCGCTGTTGAGCAGGAGGGCCACGTCCGCCAGGTTGGTAAATTCCTCCAGCGGCAGATCGCACTCCCGGATCTCCACACCCTCCACGAAGTCAATGGAAATGGTGTTCTCATTGCGGTACTCGGCGGACACCTGATCCAGCAGGCCCTCAAACGCGCCCTGGGTCTGGGTGGCGCCAATGGCTTCACCGCCTACGTACAGCACATAACCATGCTCCACCACCCGCAGGGATTCGCTGAGAGCGGCCTCCAGATCGGCCTCCTCCACCAGCGCGCTGCGGAAGGTCAGGCCGGTGGAATAGGAGACCCTGTCCGGTTCCAGGCTGTACCGGCTGCCCAGCACCTGAGAGATGGAATCCTCAACCTGCCGCACGGCGGACTGGGCTTCCTCCTCGCTGGCCACGGCGCCCAGCACCCGGCCCTCGAAGGAGAGGGTGGTGGCGGTGGTATAAAGCACCTGGAAGGCGGCGAAAGCCGCCACGGATACGCCAATGGACAGGAACACCGCCGTCTGGATGAACTGATGACGAGGAGTCCGTTCCCGCAGGCGGACCATCATCCGGTCAAAGAGGGAGCGGATACGGTATCCCAGGGACCCTACTTTCTGCCGCAGCAAGGGCATGCTGCCTCGCAGCAGCAGGTGCAGCTGCCGGTAGGGGCTGCTGGATTCAGGGAACCGCCGGCGGGCGCGGTAATCCACAATCCGGCGAGGGGCGGATTGAACCGCCGCCGCGAGTTGCCGCGTCCTGGCGGGGCTTTCCGGTTTCTTTCCGGCTTTTTCAGATGGTTTCTTATCTTTCTTTTGGATCATAAAATCCTCCGATAGTTACAAAGCAGCGCAAAGGGTTACAAATAGTTACAGAGGTATTTTACTCCATTTTTTCGCTTTCGTCAAGCCCCAAGTGCTGCGGAGGAGTGCCCAAACGCGCAGTTAAAGGAAATCAAAGAGGGAGCAGGTGACATGGGA
>CAMWTG010000265.1 GCA_947177115.1 uncultured Clostridia bacterium | reverse complement strand
AGCGGGAGCTGGTGCGGCAGCGCCGCCGCCCGCCATCATCCGCTCGATCTCCTCCTGACTCATGGTGCCGCCGGAGGAGGCGGGGGCGGGAGCCGGTGCGGCAGCGCCGCCCGCCATCATCCGCTCGATCTCCTCCTGGCTCATGGTACCGCCGGAGGCAGCGGGAGCGCTCTCCGGAGCGGCAGCAGGCGCAGCAGCGCCGCCGCCCATCTCCGCCTCCACATCCAGGCCCATGCCAGCAACCAGCTCCCTAGCCAGCTCCACGCTCATGACGTTCATGAACTCGCTTTCCACCACGCCCTCGATGCTCAGCTGGAAACTGACCACCACAATGGGGCCGGTCTTCACCGGGAAATGCTCCTCCCTGACCTTATCCAGGTCCAGCAGCTCAAAGGACTCCGGCGTGGAGATGTTCACCATCCGGCCCAGCAGATCGCTCAGGGCAGTGGAGGCCGCCCCCATCATCTGGTTCATGACCTCGCAAACCACGCTGACGCTCAGCTCGTCCAGCTGGAACTCCTCATCGGGGGTCTCTGTGCCCAGCAGGATGTCCACAATGGCCTTTACATCGCTGCGCTTGAGCATCATGATGTTGCTGCCCTCCAGGCCGCAGACATACTTGATCTCCACGCCGATGGCCGGTTCGATCCGCCCCAAGGAGAAGTCCTCCGCGTTGATCACCTGAACCGTGGGGGTCGTGATATCCACGCGGTGGTCCAGCATATTGGAAACTGCCGTAGCGGAGGAGCCGAGGCTGATATTCATGGCCTCTCCGATGGCATCGATCACCATCGGACTAAAAGTTATTTCACCCATAAGGATACGCTCCTTTACGCCTTAATATATGTCTCACCGATTTTCACGGCCATTTGCTTGTTATAGATGCCCATGCGCCCATCGAACCATCGCCTGCCGCTGATGTTGAGGAAAATGGGGGCGTCCTTGGACTGCTTGATGTCCACCACATCGCCTACGTTCAGGTGGTAAATGTCGCTCAGCTGCAGCTTGGTCCGGGCAAGCTCCGCGATGATCTCCAGATCGGAATCCCGCAGGGAATCGAATATCTCATCCGCCTTGTCCTCTCCCCGGGAGCGGTGGGCGCTGTCCTTGCTGATCTCGGTGAAGATGTTGGTCAGCATCTCTCCCGGCAGGCACATGCTCAGCCGCCCGCTGCTGTTGGGGAACCGGATGTCCAGTCCCACGATCACCACCGTGTCGTCATAGCCGATGAGCTGCACCAGGGTGGGGTTGGTCTCCGTGCGCACATAGGAGAAATTCAGGCTGATGTAGTTCTCCCAGCTTCGCCCCAGAAAATTCATCATGTCGCTGATGATGTCCGCGTACATGTTCAGCTCCAGGTCCGTCAGCTTGTAGTCTGCGTCCAGTCCATCATCCGGCTCGCCCTCGCCGCCCATCATCCGGTCCATCATGGTCAGCAGCACCGGCATGGCCAGATGGATCAGAATCGGCGACTCCTCCTGCAGCTCCTCCCGGTCGATCTTCGCCAGGGCCAGCACGTCTCCCTCGCGCAGGGCGTTGGAGAATTCGTAATAGCGCAGCTCCTCGATGGACTCCACTTCGATCTCACAGGTGGAGTGGAACATAGCGTTCAATCGGGAGTTGATGACCCGGGTGTAGTTCTCGTAGATGCTGCTGAGGATCTTCAGACGGTCCTTGCTGAACTTCCTCGGACTGTAAAAGTCGTATTTTTTATATTTCTTTTCGGGGGATTCCTCTTTTTTGGCCCCCTCGTCAAGATTTCCGCTCTGAGCCGCGGCCAACAGGGCGTCAATTTGGCTTTGTGATAAAACTTCTGCCATGTTGTCTCCTCATTCCCAACGTTGGATTCCGTGCGTGGCCGCCCCGCGGCCCAGGGTCCGGGGTGAATGGCGGCGTTAATCCGCCGCCGTGGTGGTCGTGCTGAGGCTTGGGTTCTCCTGGCCGGTGGTAGTGTAGTACTCCTCAAGGCTCCCGGCGAAAGGATCGTCCATGGCCTCCTCCGAGAAGGAGATCATCAGCTCTACCCGCCGGTTCTTCCTCCGGTCAGTCTCTTCAATATTGGGGGCAATGGGCCTCCACTGGCCCGCGCCCTGATCGATGATCCGGGCGGGGTTGACGTCCAGGTTCTCCTGGAGGAAGGCAGCCACTTCCGCAGCGCGGTCGGCCGCCAGCCGCCGGTCCTTGCTGGCATTATAGGTGCCCTGGGCTGTGGCGGTATGGCCGCTGACGAGGATCTCGTCAATGTTCAGCACCATATCGTTGAGCATGGGGCAGATACCCAGCAGCGCCTCCTGCCCAGCGGGCAGCAGCGTCCAGCTGTCGCCGGCAAAGAAGACATCATTGTTGAAGGCGATATACAGATACCCATCGCCCACGCTGGTGGTCACGGCATCGGAGCTGGACTGCGCGGCGGAGTACTCCTGCAGGTACTGGAGGATCATATCCACCTGCTCATTGACCTCGTCCTGGGTCATGGGCATATCCTCGCCCCGCTCCTCATCGCTCTCGCCGTCCGGGCCCAGGGGCCGGTCATCGGTGCTGACCTGGGCGTCCTTGTTGAAGCTCTGGACGATCAGCATCCACTTCTCCTCGCTGATGGTGGACATGGAGTACAGCAGCACGAAGAAGCACAGCAACAGCGTCACCATGTCGCCGTAGGTGTCCATCCAGTTGGCGCCGCCTCCGCCGCTCGATTTCTTTTTTATGGAAGCCATATTTCGCTCACCTCATTACGCAGGGCTCCGCCTCTTACTCAGCATCGCCGCCCTTGCCCTTCTTGTCGCCGCCGGAGCCATCGCGCTGGCGCTGGGCCACGAAGGTCAGCAGCTTCTCCCGCAGGGCCTTGGGGTTGGAACCGGCCTGAATGGACATGATGCCCTCCACGATGATCAGCTTGCAGAGCATCTCCTCCTCGTCACGCTGGCGCAGCTGGTTGGCTATGGGCCCGAAGATCATGTGGGCCAGCACGCAGCCGTACAAGGTGGTGACCAGAGCGGTGGCCATGGCGGGGCCCAGGTTGCCGCCGCCGCTGGACACGTCCATGGCCTTCAGCATGTTGATCAGACCGACCAGCGTACCGACCATTCCGAAGGCCGGGGCCACGGAGCTGCCCTTGTCGTACATCCCCGCGCCGGCCTCATGGCGGGCGGAGGACTGCTCGATGTCGTTCATCATGATCTCACGGGCCTGGTCGGCATCGTTGTTGTCCACGATGAGCATGATACACTGCTTGAAGAAGGGGTCCTCCTGCTGGTTGCCCTTTTCTTCCAGGGCCAGCAGGCCGTTCTTACGGGCCACCTGGGCCAGCTCCACCAGCTCGTCGATGATGGACATGGGGTCGTTGCCCTTGGTATTGAGAACCACCTTAATATGCTTGGGGATATCCTTCAGGGCGCTGACCGGGAAGGAGGCGACAACAATCAGGAGGGTACATCCGATGACGATGAAGATACTGGCCGGGTCGAAGAAGTTTCCCACCTGGGACGGGGTCAGAAGCCCCGCCTCGCCGCCGAACATCATACCGACGATCATGACCAGGATCGCGCCGACAACACCAATAATATATGTAATATTCATACTTCCACTCACATCCGTATTCCTCCCCTGGGGGGAGGGCATTCTTGTTTTCCGCCTGGGGCGCATATGACCGGCGCCGGGGCGGGACCTGTCCGGCCCCAGCGCCCCTCAGACGCGCCCCTCTCCCCTCAGCGCTTGTCCCGGATGGGAATCTCCCGGTGGACGTCCTGCACCTTGGCGTTGTACTCCTGGATTTTCTTGATAATGACGTCGGGCTCCTCCTTGACGATGAAATAGTCCCGGTGCATCATATTGATTTTGGACTCGGGGATCATCTCAATGGACTCGATCTGGAGGTG
>CAMWTG010000264.1 GCA_947177115.1 uncultured Clostridia bacterium | reverse complement strand
GAGTTGTATGGCCCGGTTTCCTGAAGACCTACCAGCCAGGGCGCACCTTCAGCCAGCCCCCAAAGTCCCGTTTCCTGGCCGGCCAGTTCCCGCAGGGGCGCCGCCTCCCACCGCTTCAGCAAAGGCAGCAGGATCCACTCGGCCATAGACTTGGCTCCGTCCACCGTCTCTGGCGGTACGGGCCAGGCGGACAAGGCGGCCAGCTCCTTCAGCCGCCGCGAGGCGGAACGCATAGAAGCGGTCATGATCAGTTTTTCCTTGGCCCGCGTCATGCCCACGTACAGTACCCTCATCTCCTCCGAACGGGATTCCCGGCTGATAAGGCCGGACACGGCCTCCCGGGCGATGGTGGGATAGCGGATATGCCGGTCCAAATCGATATACAGCGGCCCTAAGCCCAACTGCGGATGGACCAGTACCGGGGTCAGCAGGTCTGCCTGATTGAATCGTTTTCCCAAGTCCGCCAAAATAACAATAGGAAATTCCAGACCTTTTGACTTGTGGATGCTCATTATCTGCACCCCGCTTTCCGGCGAACCGGATGCTGCGGCTGGCTGCTCTCCGCTCTCCAGCAGCCGGCGCAGGTGGGTGACAAAGGCAAAGAGCCCCTTATATCCTGCATTCTCAAAATTCCGGGCATGCTCATATAGAGCGATCAGATTCTCCCGCCGCCGGGCTCCTCCGGCCATAGCGCCGAATACTCCCAGCATGTGCAGCTGATTATAGAGCCTCCAGATCAGGCGATGGACGCTCATGTCCCTTGCCAGGCTCCGCAGTTCCTCCAGTGTGCGCAGGAAACGGATACAATCTGCATCCTCGCAGGCGGACAGCGCCTCATAGAAATCACCCTCCGGGTGCATCCCCCGGATCAGCGCCAGACGGTCGGGAGAAAACCCTGCCAGAGGGGAACGCAATACGGCAATCAACGGCACGTCCTGCCGGGGATTGTCCAGAATTTCCAGCAGCGAGCAGGCGACTGCCACCTCCATAGCGGAAAAGAAATCCTCGTCCTCCGGAGCAGCACAGGGTATCCCGCGCTCCTCCAGCGCTTTGGCATAGTGCCGCAGCCTGGGGCCGGGAGAGCGCATGAGGATCACCATGTCTTCCGGCCGGCAGGGGCGGAGCTCCCCGGTGTCCTCATCAGTGACCGGATAGCCCTCTGCCAGCAGTTCGGATATCCGCTCTGCTACGAACCGCGCCTCCAGCAGGGCGGCGGGGACCTTCTCTTCGGTCTCTTCTCCGTCCTGTGCGGGGACCAGGAGGTGAAATTCCGTCTGGCAATCCTCCCTGGGCGGCAAGTAGGCAGCTCCAAAATGGAGCCGCTCTGCCTCGCCATAGTCCACATCTCCCATTTCCCGGCTCATAACATTGGAAAAAACAAAGTTGGCCGCATCCAGTACCGGGGAACGGGATCGGAAATTCTGACTGAGCAGGATCCGCCGGGGCTCCCCCTCCATTGCATCGGACGCATCCGGGTAGATTCGGTACTGCTGTAAAAAAATGGTAGGGTCCGCTAGACGGAACCGGTATATGGACTGTTTTACGTCCCCAACGGTGAACAAGTTCCGGCCGTTTTGGGAGATGGCATCGAAAATACAGTTTTGAACCTGGTTGGTATCCTGATATTCATCCACCATCACTTCCCGGTACCGGGCGGCGACCGTTTCCGCCAGCGGCGTAGGGCAGCCCTCCTCCCCCAGCAAAAGGCGTACAGCATAATGCTCTTGGTCGGAAAAGTCACTGACGTTCCGCCGCAGCTTTTCCTTCTGGTAGGCTGCAGAAAAAGATATGCACAGCTCCAACAGCGCTTTCATGGCGGGCGCCAATTGCTGAAGATCCGCTCCGGTTTCCTTTCCGGACGCATCCAAAATAGCGCAGAATGCGGCTGTTTCCTTTTTGCACTTGTCCCAGAGAGCTTTCATTTTGTCCTTCAGCTCCGGAAACTCACACTTTCGCGCGGCAGAAAGTCTGGGAAAAACGGGGATCCTATCCGCAGCTGCGTCCCAACCGGCCTTCGCCGCCTCCGCCAGCGCGTTCAGCTGCGCGGCGGCGCTGCCAAAGCCAGAGAGATACGCCTTTGCCACTGCCGCGTCAGCTCTCATCTCTTCCATTGCGCTTTCCAATAACATTGCCCAGTGGCGTGCCTTGCGCTCCAAACGGTCCAGAAGCGTGCGGCCAAAGGCCGTCTCTCCTCCGTCCTCCGGCAGGGATGCCCAGCTGTTTTTTTGCTCCTCCAGCCAGCGGTCCGGATAGGCGTGGCTCTGGACCTTATTGTGGAGCTCCAGCACCAGCTCTTCCAGCCCGCGGTCGTCCCGGCCAAAGCCGAAGCAGTCCGCAAGCTGCACCTGGCCTGGAGTCATATTGGTATAGAACTCCTCCAATACCCTGGGAAGGATCCGCTGCCGCAGCAGCTCCGCCTCGCCTTCATCCAATACGCGGAAGTCCGCCGTTAGGGCGCCCTGATCCCCCAGGTCCAGCAAATGGACGTTTTCCCGCAGAAGCGAGGTACAGAAAGCGTCAATGGTCTTGATATCTGCCTGATATACCAGCAGCAGCTGCCGTTTAAGATGGCGGTTCCCGGAATTCTCTGCCATACGGCAGCCCAGCTCCTGAGCAATGCGTTCCCGCAGTTCGGCGGCGGCGGCCCGAGTATAGGTGATAATGAGGAAGTCGTCCAGATCTGCATGCTCCTCCCCCAGCACCCGGCGGAAAAGCCGTTCGACCAGGACGCGTGTTTTGCCGCTGCCGGCGGCGGCGGATACCAGTACCCGTCCGCCGCGGTCCTCTACTACGGCGCGCTGGCTGCCAGTTAGTTGGATACCCATGGCGTCCCCTCCTCTTCTGTGATAAGATCGATTTGCCCCCAAAATTCCTCCGGCTTTATCGGACGCAGGGGGGTGCGGTGGTCTCCGCCCTCTCCATCGGTAAAATGGCAGGCAGAGGCAAATTCGCAGTGGATACACGCATTATCGCTCTCGCTGGTGTAACAGGGATCAGCATCAATAACGCCGCCATGAATTTCCGATGCGATCTCTTCCAGCAGATGATTCACATACCGCTCCAGCTTCCCCAGCTCTTCGGCGGTAGCCAGCCCTCCGGTAACGCCCCCCTTTCCTACGGACGGCGGCAGAAAACGAGGCTCCTCCAAGGCGCTGTGCTCCATTGCCCGCAGCACCTCCGGCTGGCTCAGCACCAGTCCGCTGCGGCGCAGCTCCTTATCCATAGCGGTACGAAGGACCTCTGGATCTACACTCCGGGGCTTACTGAGCAGTACATCCCGGGCCGGAAGATACAGCACCCCCGCCGGGACGATCTCATGGCCAAATACCCGCGCCCCCTCCTGCTTCAAGGCAAAAAGGTACAGTAGCATTTGGATGTTCAGTCCATGCCGGACATCGCTCAGGTCAAAGGATTTTTTGCCGGATTTGTAGTCCACGACCCGCAGGTACATCCTGCCTCCCTCCAGCCAGCCGTCTACCCGGTCTACACGTCCCGCTACGGAGAGCGCTCCATCCCCCATGCGGACTGTAACAGGCGGCATAGCCTCTCCCTCTCCAAAGCCAAGCTCAAAGGCCACAGGTACAAAATCCGAGTGGGCCATTTCATCGGCCACATTGGAGATAATAGTTCCCACCGTCTTTCTCAGCCGGCGAAAAAGATATTTGAACCGCTCCTCCCGCTTATCAAAACCAGGCAGCGCTTCATCCATATACGCCTGCACCGCCCTGTCCGTAAGGCGGCTTAACTCCCGTTCTTCCACCTGAGCGAATCCGCCCCGCTTCGTTACAGCCTCCGTAACATGCTCAAGGATAAAATGAAGGAAGGCACCTACCTGGGAGGCATCGACCCCCGCCGGAGTCCGCTCTCTGGCCCGAAGGCCGTACTGCATA
>CAMWTG010000263.1 GCA_947177115.1 uncultured Clostridia bacterium | reverse complement strand
TTTTTTTTTTCAAGCTGAATACGGCATACGCCATCCTGCCTCTTCTCGTGGGCTCGGCTATGTTTATAAGAGACAGTGGCGGGGGAGAGGGCGGCGGCGTGGAGCCGCCGCTCCTCTCTCCGGTAAATTTATTTTTATCGTAGTATTCGCCCATTATTTTTCACCCTTCTTCCGAAGTTTGGTCTTTTTCCCGTTCTGATCCATAAGGTAGGTGTTGTCCAACTGACCCTTGAGGCTGCTCACCACTGAGTCAATATATTCCCTTCGGAGGAGGTCCCTTTCTTTGATCTCCGCCTCCGTCAATGGTCCGTTTTTCGCTTTCCGTGCCAGTTCATTGATCCGGTCGATCTTCTTTTGCTCCATTATCGCTACCTCTTTTCCTGCGGCCCTGGGGTCCGCTCCCCGTGGTCAAACGAATTTCTCAATGGTAATCCCGATCCTCCCTTTCTTGGTAAGGCCGCCCGCCTGGACGAGTCTTGCCTTCCCCAGCCCCCGGGCGGTGATCACCGCCCCCTGTGCAACCGGCTTGTCTGCTTTCAGGCAGGGGACATGGTCCAGATTTACCTTCCCCGCGGCAATCAGTTCCGAGGCTTTGCCGCGGCTCATGGAAAACGCGGAGGATACAACGGCGTCCAGCCGGAGGGAGGAGACCGTGTCCCGGATGGTCCTCACCTGGGCCTGGGGGATGCGGAGGTCCTCCCTGGGGATCTCTGTGACCGTCAGCCGCACCCGCCCCGCCTGGGTCCATTCCTGCAGGAACAGCTCCCGAAGGGACGGAGACGCGATCATGTCCGCGCTGTGGGGAGAAACCAGAATATCCCCCACCCGCTCCCGGGTGATGCCCAATCCCATCAGGCTGCCCAAAATGTCCCGGTGCGTGAGGCCGCTGTCCCCGCCGTGGAAATCCGCCCGGAGGAAGACCAGCTCCTCCCCGGCCTCCTCCGCCCAATCGGGGAGAAAGATCAGGATCTTTCTCTCTGCCTCTTCATAGCCGCCATCGAAAAGATAGCCGGTACGGATCCCGGCGGCGTTCAGCAGAGACTGCGCCAGCTGCTGCTCCCGGGGAGAGAGGAAAACCGTGGCGGAAGGGATATTCTTCCGCCGGGTCTGTTCATATTTATCCCAAACCCTTGCCAGGAGCAGCCGGTCCTCCTGCTCCTGGGCGAGCTTGGCAATCATCACTGTCTTATCCATGCAAATTCTGCGTGTTGTACAGCTGGGCGTAGTCGCCGTTCCTGTCCAGCAGCTCCTGATGGGTGCCCTCCTCGCTGATCACGCCGTCCCGGACCACAAGGATGCGGCTGGCGCCCCGGACAGTAGACAGCCGGTGGGCAATGATCAGCGTGGTACGGCCTTTGGCCAATTCATCAAAGGCTTTCTGAATCTTGGCTTCCGTCACGCTGTCCAGCGCGGAGGTGGCCTCGTCCAGGATCAGCACCGGCGGATCCTTCAGGAAGATACGGGCAATGGAGATCCGCTGCTTCTGACCGCCGGAGAGGAGTACGCCCCGCTCGCCTACGTAGGTGTCGAAGCCATCGGGCATTGCCATGATGTCATCATAGATTTCCGCCCGTCTGGCGGCGGCGATCACCTCATCCGTGCTGGCTCCCGGCCGGCCGTAGCGGATATTTTCCAGGATACTGGCGGCAAAGAGGAAGACATCCTGCTGCACCACGCCGATATTCCGGCGCAGGCTCTGCTGCTTTACGTCCCGGATATCGCGGCCATCGATCCTGATGCTGCCCGCCCCCACATCATAGAACCGGGGGATCAGGCTGCACAGGGTGGTCTTGCCGCCGCCGGAGGGACCCACCACGGCGATGGTTTCGCCAGGGGCGACATGCAGGGAGACGTGATGAAGGACCTCGGCGTTGTCCCGCTCATAGGCAAAGGATACGTCCTCCACATCGATCCGCCCTTCCACGCTCTCCAGCTCCAAGGCATCGGGTTTGTCCTTCAGATCCGGCTCGATGCGCATCAGCTCCACAAACCGGCTCAGCCCCGCAATGCCGTCCACCAGCATCTCCGACAGATTGGAAAGACGCCGCATGGGATTGATAAAGGTACTGGTATAGAGGCTGAAGGTGATGAGATCCTCGTAACCCATATGGCCGTCCATGATAAGCCAGCCGCCCACGGCGATAACCACCACGGGCATGATGCAGGTGAAAAACTCCATGGAACACATAAACCAGGCCATGGCCTTGTAGCGCTCTTTTTTGGAGGTCTTGAATCGTTCGTTGGCCCCCTGGAACTTCTCGCTTTCCGCCTTCTCGTTGGAGAATGCCTTGGCGGTGCGCATGCCGGAGATGCTGGACTCGATGTCGGCATTGATGCCGGCAATGTTCTGCTTGACCCGCTTGGATGCCTCCATCATCTTCTTCCGGTTGAGATTCACCACCACCAGGAAGGTGGGGACCAGCAGCATCATCACCAGGGCCAGCCGCCACTGGATCGTAAACATGATGGCAACGGCGCCCACCAGCGTCACGCCGGAGATAAACAGATCCTCCGGCCCGTGGTGGGCCAGTTCAGTGATGTCGAACAGCTCCGCCGTCATCCGGCTCATGAGGTGGCCGGTACGGTTTTTATCATAGAAGCCGAAAGACAGGGTCTGCAGATGACTGAACAGGTCCTTCCGGATATCGGCCTCCACCAGCACGCCAAAAGTATGGCCCCAATAGCAGACGATGTATTGCAGGCCCGCCCGCAGCAGGTAGGCGGCGATCAGCACGAGGACCACAGCAAAAAAGGCCTGATACCGGCTCTCCGGGATCAGCTCATACATACAGATGCGGGAGATATAGGGAAATGCCAGGTCAACGGCAGAGATCATCAATGCACAGGCCATATCCAGCAGAAAGAGGTTCATATGGGGCCTGAAATAACTGAGGAAAATGCTCAGCAAGCCCTGCTTCTGGAAGTCGCGGGTGTTCATGGGAAGTCCTCCATTTTCTGATACGTCATAATTCTTTATTGTAGCATATCTGCCTATGCGATGCAACGGGGAGAAAGTTTAAATTTTCTTGTGTCCTCCGTAAAAGCACAGTGGAAAAATTTTCAAAACATCTTTACAAACGGTATACCAGCTGGTATACTATACCTCCCGTATTGCTGCCGCAGCAAGGGCCGCGGCAGTCTGCGCAGGGATCAAGAGAACAAGAACATGTGATGGAGAGAAGGAAATGAACGCTGATTTTTCGCGGGTGTTGTCCCTGCTCCGGCAGGAGAAGGGGATCAGTCAAAGGCGTGCGGCGGCGGCCCTTGGGATCAGTCAGGCGCTGCTGAGCCACTATGAAAACGGCATACGGGAGCCTGGGCTGAATTTTGTAACCAAGGCGTGCGATTATTACCATGTATCGGCAGACTATCTGCTGGGCCGGAGCCTCAGCCGGGACGGGGCCATGATCGAGGCGGAGGAGCTGGCGGACGCCAGCGAAGGCAAGGAGGATATGAAG
Organism: uncultured Clostridia bacterium; assembly: GCA_947177115.1. Taxonomy (GTDB): domain Bacteria; phylum Bacillota; class Clostridia; order Oscillospirales; family Oscillospiraceae; genus Pelethomonas. Next base: position 486 of record CAMWTG010000263.1, on the reverse strand, counting down.
GGCAGCATGATGGCGAAGCTGCAAAAGAAGCTGCTGGTAAATACGGCAAGCGTACTGTTCGATCTTCTGGGCCGGACCAACAACAAGGAGGCGGTAGCCCATGCAGGGGAGTATCTCAGCGGAGCGCTGTATCAGATGTTCCGGCTGCTTTACCGGGCCGCCGGAGGAAATGAGGGTTATTTTTCCACCGGGTGCGCCAGCTTCAACATGGACATCATGTCGGCGGACATGACGCTGGCCAGAGTGCGGTACGCCAAGGCGCTGGAGGAGTACAAGGGGGAGTATCCTCCCATGGACTCTCAGTCCCTGGCGGAGGAATACCAGGGGCTTTCTCAATCCATAGCCCAGGTGCTGCATAATGCGGATGAGAGGGTCAAAAAGCTGGAGGAATAGCATCTGCCGCCGCTGGGCGGCGGCCCGGCTGCCAATCTTGTTTTAGATTCGCGCCTCGCCGGCGCGGGGGCGTTCTTTTCCCTTGTGGGAAAA
>CAMWTG010000262.1 GCA_947177115.1 uncultured Clostridia bacterium | reverse complement strand
GCCGCCCTTGCCGCCGCCGATGGGCAGGCCGGTGAGGCTGTTCTTGAAGATCTGCTCAAAGCCCAGGAACTTGATGATGCCGGGGTACACGTTGGCCTGGAAACGAATGCCGCCCTTGTAGGGGCCGATGGCGCCGTTGAACTGGCAGCGGTAGCCGATGTTGGTATGATAATTGCCGTTATCGTCCATCCACACCACCCGGAAGGTGAACATCCGCTCAGGCTCCACGATGCGGTTGAGCAGGTCGGCCTTCTCATACTCGGGATGCTTGTCTACCATAGGTGCGATAGAGGTCAGGACCTCCTCCACGGTCTGGACAAATTCGGGCTCGTTGCCGTGCTTTTTCTTGACGTTCTCAATCACGCTTGCGACATAGGCATTCATTGGACTATTCCTCCTCAATTTTCAGAGCGGGCAGGATAGCGTCCCCGCCCACGCTCCATCTACAGCCATACTAACACTTTTTTTGGGAAAAAACAACCAGATTTTTTGTGAAACCCCTGTGACGGATGTGAAAGTTTGTCCCTGATTTTTGTGCAAAATAGACATCCCCGCCCGGTACGGGCTGTTCCGTACCGGGCGGGGAGTGGGGAGGATATCTCATACTTTTTCAGCAAAGAGTTGCGTAAATGACCGCTTTGATGGTGTGCATCCGATTTTCCGCCTCGTCAAATACCACGGACTGGGGGGACTCGAATACCTCGTCCGTGACCTCCATCTCCGGCACGCCGAATTTTTCGGCGATCTCCGCGCCGATGGTGGTCCTGGTGTCGTGGAAGGAGGGCAGGCAGTGCATAAAGATGGCGGATCTCTTGGCGTTGGCCATGGCGGCGGCGTTGACCTGGTAGGGGCGCAGCAGTCTGATCCGCTCCTCCCACACTTCGTCCGGCTCGCCCATGGATACCCAGATGTCCGTGTAGATCACATCCGCGTCCTTGGTACCGGCGTTTACGTCCTCAGTGAGGGTCACGGTGCAGTGGTTTTCCGCCGCGATGGCCTTGGCCTTTTCCACCAGCTCGGGGGCGGGGAACAGCTCCTTGGGGGCGCAGGCAGTGAAATGAATCCCCATTTTGGCGCAGGCGATCATCAGAGAGTTGCCCATGTTGTTCCGGGCGTCGCCCATGTAGGTGAATTTCAGGCCCTTGAGATACCCGAACTTTTCCTCCATGGTCAGCAGGTCCGCCAGCATCTGGGTGGGGTGGAACTGATCCGTCAGGCCGTTCCACACGGGGACGCCGGCGTATTTCGCCAGTTCCTCCACCAGATCCTGGCTGAAGCCCCGGTACTCGATGCCATCGTACATACGGCCCAGGACCCGGGCGGTGTCGGCGATGGATTCCTTTTTGCCCATCTGGGAGCTGCCGGGGTCCAGGTAGGTGACGCCCATGCCCAGGTCGTAGCCCGCGACCTCGAAGGAGCAGCGGGTCCGGGTGGAGGTCTTTTCAAACAGGAGGACGATGTTTTTGCCCTCCAGATACTTATGGGGCGTTCCGGCACGCTTCATATCCTTGAAGTTCTTTGCCAGGTCTAACAGGTATCTGATTTCCGCCGGGGAGTAGTCCAGCAGTTTCAAAAAATGCTTTCCTCTGATGTTGACAGGCACAATATTAACCTTCTTTCTATCTTTGCCGCGCTGCGCGCGGCATGGCAGATCATTCTTTACGATAGCGCCGGGCTTTCGCGCCCGGACGGCGACTTCCTTTTGGCGCGCGCCAAAAGGAAGCAAAAACGCGCTTAAACCTGCGGTTTAAGAATCCCTCATTTTTTGCGGGGGTTATTTATTTTGCGCTCATCTTGCAGCCTGTACGGTCTAAACCGGACTGCTGGCATTTGTATCGGGCGAAGCGGCTGTTTGAGGATGGTATCCGGCAGTCCCTACCGTATTGCTTTTGATAACTCCCGCAAACGGTTCCCAGAGTTGTCCCTTTGGCAGGGACTGGAATGACATCTGTTTTCCGTTTGGATGTGGAAATGACAGAGACCAGCTCCACAGCGCCATCTGGCCCGACCCGCCGCCGTATTTCCCGTCTCCCATCAAGGGCAGGCCCCTGCTGGCAAACTGTACCCGGATCTGGTGGGTGCGGCCCGTGTGCAGCTGCACCAATGCCAGAGACAGCCCCTCTCTCTCTGCCAGGACTTTATACGCCAGGCTGGCCTCCTTTACGCCACCCCGCATCCGTTTGACGGCAAAACTCTTGTTTCTGGTCTTGTCGTGGAGCAGCAGGTCCTTCCAGACGCCCTCCGGTTCCTCCGGACAGCCCCGGACGATGCAAAGATATTCCTTCCGGAACTCCCCACGGCTCATGGTAGCGGACAGCGCCCCTGCGGCGCGGCTTGTCTTGGCGCAGACCATCACGCCTCCTGCCTCCCGGTCCAGACGGTGGACGGGGAAAATATCACATTCCAGCTGCTCCCGCAGCAGAGCGGGCAGCGTCTCGCCGGGGCCGTCCTGGCTGAGGACGCCGGGCGGCTTGAGACACACAGCCAGCGCTTTGTCCTGAAACAGGATCGTTATCATTTCATGACCCGGGCCATGATGGACAGGCCCTTGTCGATCTCTTCTTTGGTAATGACCAGCGGCGGCAGCAGGCGCAGGGTATCCTTTCCGGCGGTGAGGCACAGCAGGCCTTCTGCCATCAGCTTATCCTTCAATTCCTTGTGGGTCGTCCCCTGGATGCCTACGCCGATCATCATGCCCATACCCCGGATGCCGGACACATAGGGACTGTTCAGCGCGGCGATGCTGTCCCGCAGATATTGCCCTTTTTCCGTCACCTGGGCCAGGAAACCAGGGGTCAGCGTATCCATCACGACATTGCCGGCGGCGGCGGACATGGGGTTGCCGCCGAAGGTGCTGCCGTGGTCCCCGGCGCGGAGAACGTTCCGGCATTTCTCGCCCGTCATGAAGCCGCCGAAAGGCAGGCCCCCGGCAATGCCCTTGGCGAAAGTTACCACGTCAGGCTGAATACCGAACTGCTGGTAAGCAAACATGGTCCCCGTCCGTCCTACGCCGGTCTGGACCTCATCGATCAGCAGCAGCCAGTCGCGCTCGGCGCACAGCTTCGCCACTGCCTGCACGTAGTCCTTTTGCAGCGGGTTCACGCCGCCCTCGCCCTGGATCAGCTCCATCATCACGCCGCACACATCGTCCCCGGCGGCAGACATGAGGCTGTCCATATTGTTGGCCTCGGCGTAGCGGAAGCCCTCGGTGAAGGGGAAGAAAAATTCGTGGAAGTGGTCCTGGCCGGTGGCCTTCAGTGTGGTGATGGTACGCCCGTGGAAGGAGTTTTTCAGGGTAATGATAGTGGCGCGGCCCTCGCCGTATTTCTCAAAGGAGTACTTCCGGACCAGCTTGATCATGCCCTCGTTGGCCTCCGCACCGGAGTTTCCAAAGAACGCCGCCGCCATCCCTGCGGCGGGAACCAGCTTGGAAGCCAGCTTGGCGTAAGGCTCGGTATAGAACAGGTTGGAAATGTGGCCCACCTTCATGGCCTGGTCGTAGATGGCCTCGGCCCATGTCTCGTTGGCGTAGCCCAGGGAGCACACGCCGATGCCGGAAGTGAAGTCGATGTACTCTTTTCCCACGGTATCCCAGAGTGTAGCGCCCTTGCCGTGGTCGATAGCAACTTGGTTTCTTCCGTAGGTCTGGAGGACATAGCTCTCATCCAGAGCCTTGATCTCATTGAAATTCATTAGAAAGTCATTCCTTTCTGCTGCCAATCTATTATTTTTACTCACCAGATCATAGTGCCGATCCCCGCATGAGACAAAACCTCGATCAGAATGGAATGGGGGATGCGTCCATCCAGGATATGGGTGCGCCGTACGCCGTTTTCCACAGCGTCCACGCAGCAGCCGACCTTGGGGATCATGCCGCCGGAAATGATCCCCTGGCCTACCAGTCCAGGTACCTCCGGCAGCCTGACCTGGGAAATCAGCGTGTCCTCATCATTC
>CAMWTG010000261.1 GCA_947177115.1 uncultured Clostridia bacterium | reverse complement strand
GCGCTGCTTCTCCTGACGCTTCACGGTTTTCACAGTAAACGTTTCCGCTTTCACGGCCTCCACTACCGCGTTGACCTCTTCAATGGCGTTCAGTTCCTTCTTCTTACCGTTTTCCCCATGGTAGTGGGCCAGGAAGGCGCTGCGCTCGGTGCCGTCAGGCGTGAGTCTGACATCCAAGGACCAGTACTCCTGGGGCTTGAACTCTGCTATCTCATGCTCCCGGTCACAGACCATCCGGGTAGCCACGGACTGGACCCGTCCGGCGGACAGGCCGCTCCGGATCTTCTTCCACAGCAGCGGCGAAAGCTGATAGCCCACGATCCGGTCCAGGATCCGCCGGGCCTGCTGGGCGTCCACCAGGGTCTGGTCGATCTCCCGGGGCTGGGCGATGGATTCGTTGACCACCCGCTTGGTGATCTCATTGAAGGTCACCCGGCGGGCTTTTTCATCCGGCAGGCCCAGCAGTTCCTTCAGGTGCCAGCTGATGGCCTCCCCTTCCCGGTCCGGGTCGGTGGCCAGATAGACCAGATCGCTGGCTTTAGCTGACTTCTTCAAGTCGTTAATAATGTCCTCTTTGCCCTTGATGGGGCGGTAATTGGGTTCAAAATTGTTCTCAATGTCCACGCTCAAGGTACTCTTTGGCAGGTCCCGCAGGTGTCCCATGCATGCCTTCACCTGATAACCGGGGCCAAGATATTTACCGATCGTTTTCGCTTTGGCGGGAGACTCCACGATCACGAGACTCGATTTTGCCATTCTTTCCTCCTGGGCGGCGGTCAGGCCGCCGGGACGGCCATCCAGCGCTGCACGCGGGCTGTACGGCGTCCCCTATTCTTAAACTAGATATGATTTTATTGGAGCGCAACGGCCAGAGAGAAGCGCTTGCCGCTCTCCTGTATCACAATGCGGTCCAATTCCAATACGGTAAGGGCGGAGAGGACCCGCCGGGTGGGAATCTGGGTTTCCTCGATTAGATCATCCACCTGGACCGTACGGCCCTCCAAGGCTTTGATGATGCAGAGCTGATCATCGGTTAGCCCGTGGTCCCCGGAGAGATCCAGCAGGGGCTTTTCCGGCGCGGCAGGCTGGCCGGACTTCTCCTTTTTGTCCGGCTCCGGCCGCTCCGCCGGCGCCGGAGCACCGCCAAAACGGCGGGGCTCCTCCATACGCAGAGAGCGGATCTTATGAGGAAATTTCCCGGCATAGCCGCCCAGCACATCCCAGGCATCGGTGACCACCCCGGCGCCGTCCCGGAGCAGGGCATTGCTGCCGGCGCAGCGGTGGTCGCCCACCTGACCGGGAACAACGAACACATCCCTGCCCTGGTCCAGAGCCCGGCTGGCCGTGATCAGCGCACCGCTGCGCTCCGGCGCTTCCATCACCACCACGCCCAGGCTTAAACCACTGATGATGCGGTTCCGCACAGGAAAATGGCCGCCCAGATGCTCCGTCCCCGGCGGGTATTCCGAGAGGATCACACCCCGGGCGGCAATATCCTCATAGAGATAACGGTGTTCCTTGGGGTAGATGACATCGTGTCCTCCACCGATCACGGCGGCGGTAAGGCCGCCGGCCCGAAGCGCCCCCCGATGAGCGGCGGCATCGCCGCCCACAGCCAGACCGGAAACGATGACCGCGCCCAGCCCCGCCATCTGGAAGGCCAGCTTCTCCCCCATTTCCATAGCGTAGGGGGACGCCCGCCGGGTGCCCACCATGGCGATGGCTACCTCCTCATCAAAGCGCGGCATCCGTCCCTGGATGTAAAGCAGCAGCGGCGGATCGTAGATGTTCCGCAGGCGGTCCGGGTATTCCACGTCCTGCTTGGTAATGATTCGCAGGCCTAGCCGGTCGCAGTCCCCCAGGATCCGGTCCGCCCCCGCCAGGTTTTTGTCCTCCAGAACCTGGGCCAGGGCGCGATTCATACCCGGCACCAGGAAATATTCCTCTTTATCGGCATAATATATCTTTTCCGGCTGGCCAAAACGATCCAGAAGGGAAAGCTTCATCTGGTTGCTGAGCTTTGGGAGATTGGCCAACCATAGCCAATACTTTAACTGCGCCATTGGGTCTCCTTTCTCCGCAGCCCCTTGCGGGCCGCTCTGCATAATTTGTTATTATCCGCTTATCGATACCCCTCCCAAAGCAGCGTTGCCGCAGCAGCCGCCACATTGAGCGACTCACAGCGCCCCGCCATTGGGATGCGGACAGTCTGCCCGCAGGCGGACAGTGCTGCCTCACTAAGCCCTCTTCCCTCGCTGCCAAGGAGAATCACGCTGCGGCGAAGGGCCGCTTTGCGGATGTCAATGGTGTCCTCCCTGAGGGCGGCTCCCAGCAAGGGCAGTCCCGACCGCTCCGCCAGACTCCGGAGCCGCGATAAAGTGCAGCTCCACACAGGAAGGCGAAAAACGGCTCCCATAGAGCTGCGCACCGTCTTATGGCTGTATAGGTCCGCACACCCCGGCAGAAGGATCAGGCCGTCCGCCTCATAGGCATCCGCCGTGCGGAGGATCGTCCCCACGTTTCCCGGGTCCTGCACGCCCTCCAACGCCAGATACCGCCTGCCGGGCAGCGCCTCCGGCGCTGTCAGATCCGGGATCCGGGCCAGAAAGAGGACGCCCTGGGGGGTCTCCATGGGACTGATGGACCGCATGACATCGGAGGGAACCTCCACCTTCCGGACATTCTCCGCCACAGATGGCAGCGCCGTTTCGGGCGTATATACCACCACCGTTAAAGCCGCCCCCCAGCGGACCGCCTCTTCCAGCAGCTTTGCTCCATCGCCCAGGTACTCGCCCGTCTCATACCGGTAGGACCGGGAGGCCGCCAGCTTGCGGATATGGGTCATGAGGGGATTGGCCCGGCTGGTGATGCGTTCGGCCATGAAAGGCTCTCCTTCTTTCTTAAAGATTCTTCCTTATAATATAGGTATCGTTTCCTCTTGTCAAGACGCGGTTTTGTCGGTTTATAAACTTTCACCCCTTTTCCCGCAAGGAAAAAGGGGTGAAAGACCGTCTTAATTTTTTGTAAACCGCTTCTGCTCCAATCATTTTCAGCCAATCACGGGTCCAGCGGAAAAATTGTGTTTTTCAGCCCTGATTAGGCCGGCAGGTGCGGAAAGTCAAGCCGCCGATAGTCTCAGTACCCAGTTGCCGCTTCTCTTTCACCGAACGGTTCAACGTCAGCGTATTCAGATTGGTGAATCCAAGTCTATGGTACAACCGGATAGCCGCCTCATTGGCCGGGACTACCTCCAGATACAAGGTCTCCAATCCTTTCGCCCGGATCATTTCCCAAGCCAGTTCGATCGCCCTGCTTCCGATGCCTCTGCCCCGCAGCTCTTCCCGGACAAACACGTCCTCCAGCCAGTCGCAGGCACCGCCCCGACTGCCCATGTGCAGAAAACCGGCTGCCGCATTGCCGCAAAGGATCACATATAACTCATGCTCCTCTGCCGTCCAGGCCCTCAAATCGCTTGCCGCACCCTCCGGCGTGAGGTCTACATAGTGAGTTTTCCAGAATGCAGCAATATCGGAAAGCATCTCCGCCTCCTGGCTTCCGTCATAACGTTCGAGCGCAATATTTTCCATATCCGCCTCCTAACGCCTGAAATTATACTTTTCCTTGAAGGAAGCAGAAATTATCCCTTATACCCGTTAGGATTGCCGGACTGCCACTTCCAGGAGGAAGCGCACATATCCTCAATGCCATATTGGGCCTCCCAGCCCAGCTCGTCCCGAGCCTTGGCGGGATCGGCGTAGCAGGCGGCGATGTCGCCGGGACGGCGGGGATCGATCACATAGGGCAGCTCCTTCCCGCAGGCCTTCTCATAGGCGTGGAGCACGTCCAGCACGCTGTAGCCCTTTCCGGTACCCAGGTTGCAGACAAAGAGGCCGCACTTGGTATCCAGCTTCTTCAGCGCCGCCACATGGCCCCGGGCCAGATCCACCACATGGATATAATCCCGCACGCCGGTGCCGTCC
>CAMWTG010000260.1 GCA_947177115.1 uncultured Clostridia bacterium | reverse complement strand
GGGCCTTGTCCGCCACTCCAGAAATTTTGCGCTGATCCCGGCACCGGCAATTCTGCGAACCAGAGCATAGATCTTTTTCTCTGTTTCGCTGTCAAAATACAATTCTATCGCGTATTGCATCTTTACCTCGCCATTTCCCGCACCCGTATCTTGAACCGGTTCTCCCCCGTCACCTGGTGGTTGACGGCAATGGTAAATACGATCTCCAGCACGCCGCCCCGCTCGGTAAGCCGGTGGGCCAGCTTGGTGGTAGCGATGTCCACTACCATGGTGCCCCAGGGCGTTTCATAAAAGGAACTGCTGCGCTCCCCCTGCTTGAACTCCATCCGGGAGACGATCATCCCGGTGCGCTCCAGCACCACCCTGTCTCCCTGAATGGTGAAGCGGGTGGTGGTGCCCTCCATGCCGGTGATCTCCGACTCCTGATAGGTCAGGGTGATCTCTCGGCCATCGATGGTCATGACGCCCTCGGTGCCCAGCTCCGTGACCTCGGGGGCAACGCTGTCGTAGGTCTGTTCCCCCCGTACAAATAAAATGATCTGCTTTTCCGTCATATCAATATTGGGAAATGTCCACCTGTTCCACCGTTCCCCCGGCCTCCTCTCCCAAAAATAGCGAGGCCAGCCGCTGGAAATTCACGGCACGGTCGCTGGTGTAGAACCGGACGGAACCCGTCTCCCGTTCCGCCAGGGCGTCCCGCGCCGCCAGCTGGTCCCGGCAGGCCCGGGCCGCCTCGGCTCCCACGTCCACCAGCGACACCGCAGGCCCCATCACACCGCCAATGACCTCCGATAACAGAGGATAGTGTGTACAGCCAAGCACCAGGGTATCCACCCCCGCCTTCCGCAGGGAAGCCAGGTACTCCTCCGCCACCGTCTCAATGACAATATCGCCGGGGCGGCACCGGCCCTCCTCCACCAGGGGCACGAACAGGGGACAGGCCAGGGCGTGGACCTCCAGCGCCGGGTCCGCCCGGTGAAAGGCCCGCTCATAGGCCCCGCTGGCCACGGAGGCCCGGGTAGCCACCAAGCCGATCCTTCCGGACCGGGTCGCCGCCGCCGCCCGCTCCACAGCGGGCTGCACCACGCCGGTGACGGGGACATCGCTCTCCGCCTGCAGCGCCTCCAGGCAGTTGGTGCTGACGGTGCCGCAGGCGATCACCACCGCCTTGAGGTCAAAGGTGTGCAGGAACCTCATATCTTGCCGGGCATATTGCAGCAGGGTCTCCCGGCTGCGGTTGCCGTAGGGGACACGGGCGGTGTCCCCGAAGTATATAATGTTCTCGGAGGGCATCAGCCGCCGCAGCTGGCGCACCGCGGTCAGCCCTCCCAGTCCGGAATCGAATACGCCAATGGCACGCAGGTCCAAGGCAGGCCTTCCTTTCCCGTCCGCAGGCGGCGGACGAAGGGATATTGTACAGCTTTACTATTGTACTATGATTTATCGGGGATAACAAGTAAAATTTTGGGCTTTTTGCCCTGTATTTTCTGTGGAATTTTTCAAAGGTTTCTGCTATACTGTGCTTACTGATTTTCAATTTCAGGAGGGAGGTCTCATCATGGAGCTGCACATGACGGAGAAACAATTCCGCCGCCTGCTGGATCTGGTGTACATAGGCAACTGGGTACTCAATTCCACCCGGGGGGACGACCGGATCCGGGACTACGACCAGGTGGAGAGCCTGGTGTTTTCCCACTGCCTGGACCACGGCATGGCGCCCCTGGTGGAGCTGTACAACCGGGAGATCATCCCCTCCCGGGCCTTTGCCGAGGGCGGCATCCATGAGGCCATCATGGCCTATGAGGATGTGGCGTTTTTCGAGATCCTGGCCGAGGAGCTGGCTCTCCGGGATCTGGACGCCGAGCGGGCTACCGAGGAGAATTATGACGAGGTCATGGACCGGATGGAGCAGTACATGGGGGAGTTTGAAGCCCATGGGACGGAGCATATCAGCGTGGATCTGGAGTGATCTCTGCGGGGCCGGAAGGCCCCGCTCTTTTTGCCAATGCGGCGGCATAGGCGCCTGACCTGCCCCGGCCTTTCCCCCCGCCATCCTGGGTGCTGCAATCAAAAAGCAGGGATACTTTCTACAGAAAAAGCGGCGTCATGCGCCGCAGGAGGATTCTATATGCAAACGCTTATTATCAATGGCTCCCCCAGGCTCCATGGCGACACCGCCGGCCTGCTCCACCGCCTGAAAGCGGACCTCAGCGGAGAATATAAGGAGATAGACGCTTACCGGTGCAATATCTCCGCCTGTCTGGACTGCCGGTATTGCCGGGAACACAGCGGGTGCGCTATTCAGGACGAGATGCAGGAGGTCTATCCGTATATTCAGGAATGTGACAATATTATGATTGCCTCCCCCATCTATTTTTCGGAAGTGACCGGAAAAGTTCTTGACGTATGCAGCAGGCTGCAGACCTGCTTCTGCGCCAGGTTTTACAGGGGGGAAACGCCTGTCCCAAAGGCGAAAAAGGGCGCGGTCATCCTGGTAGGCGGCGGCGATGGCGCGCCGGATAAGGCATACGGCACGGCCTGCACGCTGCTGCACCAGATGAACTGCCGGGAGATCCATCCTCTGGTCTGCTCCCACGACACCGACCGGCGGCCTGCCGTTGCGGACGAGCAGGCTCTGGCGGGAGTGCGGAGCATCCTCGAATTTTTTAACCGGACGATCCCCCAATAGCCCAGACTGTGTAAGGGCGGGTACCCGCCCGCTCTGGTTGCTGCCGGCTATAAGCTTGGCCCCGGAGGCATACGCCTCCGGGGCCTTGGTTATGGGGTTTGCCGGAACGCTCCGGCGGGAGGGATCAGGCCTGCTCGCCTTCCGTCTCCAGAGGGACGTACTTCTCGCAGAAGTTCATGAAGGCTTCCGCCACCTGGGCGCGGGTAGCGTTCTCACGGGGCGCCAGGGCGGTCTCGCTGACCGGCGTAGGCGCACCAAGGTCTACGGCCCAGTGCATCGCTTCTACCGCGTACTCGTGGATAGCGGCGGCATCGGTATAGACCGTCAGATCCGCACGGCCAGTCACATCGTAACCCTTATAGCTGGCATAGCGGAACAGGATGGCCGCCAGCTGCTCGCGGGTAACGGGATCCATGGGGCCGAAGCGGTCGGCGTCATAGCCTTCCACCACGCCGTTGGCCGCGCCCCAGCCGATGGCCTTGGTGTACCACTTGCCCTCTTCCACATCCTTGAAGGAGGACAGGGCCGTCTCGGGCTCGCCCTCCAGGCGGTAGAGGATGGTAACGACCATGGCGCGGTTGAGGGTGCCGTAGGGATCGAACTCGGTATCAGACACGCCGTTCATCAGACCGCGGTTGTAGACATACAGGACAGCCTCATAGAACCAGTCGCTGGGCAGGACGTCCACGAAGGGGAGGTCGGCCAAAGGCACGTCCTCATCAATGATGTCCATCGTACTGCCGCCGGTACCGGTACCAGTGCCGGTGCCGCCGCCCGTACCGGGATCAGGAGCGGGGAACACGGGGCCGGTGGTGCCGGTAGCGGGGATGGTCTCATCATAGCTGGCCTCGCAGGCGGTACAGGTGTAAGTGCGGACGCCGGTGGTATACGCCGTGGGCTGGGTGGTCACAACGCCGCCGTCATAGGTGTGGCTGGCGGAATCTACCACAACGCCGCAGCGGGCGCAGGCACGCTGATGGACATCGCCGTTGGCGGTCCAGGCGGTGGGCGCGTTATGGCCCAGAGCGGGACGGACCACGGCGGCGGTCAGACCGGTTTCACCGTAGGTGTAGACGTAGGATCCGGCCGCGGTGCAGGTGGGCTCGGTGGAGCCAGTCAGCTGCCAGGCGGGCTCGGTGCCATCGCCGCCGCCTTCACTGGGATCAGTGGGAAGGACGGGGAGGATCATGACGTCCACGTCATCACAGCGGGCGCAGATGCGCTCGGCACGGCCTTCGTTTGTGGTAGTGGGCGCAGTGACAATGGTCCAGACATCGTAGCTGTGATCCGCCATGGAGCTCTCAACTACTTCGCCGCAGCCGATGCAGGTG
>CAMWTG010000259.1 GCA_947177115.1 uncultured Clostridia bacterium | reverse complement strand
GTTCCAGGCTCATACCATTGATGGTTACGCCGTCCACACCCGGTGTCATGCTGCCGTCATTTGCGTAGATATTTTTGTAGGCCAGCAGATAAAACTCCGGGTTGTACAAGTTGCGGTATAGCCGCTCAAACTTGTACATGGGATTTTTCGATTTATCGCTTAAACTATTCAATACATCAGTTGGATTTCGCATAGTGCCTCACGCACCATCCTTTCGTTTTTGTATTTAAAAAACAGACTGCTTCCCTTCGCCATGTGAGCGGCTTTCCCGCTTCCGTTTTTACGGCTATCCCTGTTGATTCAGGGTTCTCAGACTACTATGGAAGCTGTGTTGCCCTGCCCGCTGGCTGCGGGTTTAGGCAATCCCCAGTAGCATATATCAAATGAGCGTTTCGCGTTGTCGGTAAAGGGGTTTTCCCATGTGACGTTCGCCATTTCCCTCTATCTGGAGGCGCTGCATCTTGAATATCGCACACTTGCCCCTATATACATGACAAGTGCCAAGATGACGTGTGTTTCAGTTTCTTTCACACGCAGACGTCCGATATTTCCCAGCTCTGGCTGTCAATCAAGCAGTTTAGCTTTCATCCTCATACGCGAATTTTCATCCCTATATAGGGCAGTTTTAGAAACTTATTGTCTGCGCTATATCCGCTGCAATTACAGCGACACCATGCTGCACTCCCCATTGGGTTTCCCCTTCCGGATAAGGTGTGAGATGACGGGGTATTTTTTCACCTGCCTTTCTTTGATATCTTTCTTCCCGCCGCTTGCTCAAGGCGGCATTTGATATATGCCCTTATGGGCGCACATAAAGCTCTGTCATACTGTTCGACACGGGCGTTCCCGTGGCAAAGACCGTACCCTTCCCGCCGGTCAGCTCGTCCATATACTGGCACTTCATGAACATATCCGAGGACTTCTGCGCCTCGGAGGTGGAAAGCCCCGCCACATTCCGCATCTTCGTGTAGAGGAACAAATTCTTAAAAGCGTGTGCCTCGTCCACGAACAGCCGGTCAACGCCCAACTGCTCAAAAGTGATAACATCGTCCTTGCGTTCGGCGGCTTGCAGCTTCTCCATCCTCGCCTCCAGAGAGCGGCGGGTCTTTTCCAACTGCTTGATGGTGAAGCTCTCGCCCCGCATGGCCTTCATCTCCGCTATGGCGTCGGTGATCTCGTCGATCTGCTCCTGCAAGATGCGCTCCTGCCGCTCGGCGGATATGGGTATCTTCTCGAACTGCGAATGGCCGATGATAACGGCGTCATAGTCCCCGGTCGCTATCCTCGCACAGAATTTCTTGCGGTTGGCCGTCTCAAAATCCTTTTTAGTAGCCACCAGTATCTTCGCGCTGGGGTAGAGCCGTAAAAACTCGCTGGCCCACTGGAGGGTCAGGTGGTTCGGCACGACAAAGAGGGACTTCTGGCACAGCCCCAGCCGCTTCGCCTCCATAGCGGAGGCCGCCATCTCAAAGGTCTTGCCCGCGCCCACTTCGTGCGCCAGCAGGGTGTTCCCGCCGTAAAGCACATGGGCGATGGCCCCCCGCTGGTGTTCCCGCAGGGTGATGTCCGGGTTCATGCCGCCCAGGACGATGTGGCTGCCGTCATACTCACGGGGGCGGGTGGAGTTGAACAGCTCATTGTAGGTCTGCACCAGGTCCTCCCGCCGCCTGGGGTCACGCCACACCCAGTCCCGGAAAGCGTCCTTGATGGCCTGCTGCTTCTGCTGGGCGAGGGTGGTCTCCTTCTTGTTCAGCACCCGCTTCTGTTTGCCGTCCGCGTCCTCGATGATGTCATAGATGCGGATGTCCCGGAGGTTCAGGGTGTCCTCCAAAATGCGGTAGGCGCTGGCCCGGTCTGTGCCGTAGGTCATATACGCCATGACATCATGCCGTCCTGTGGCGTTCTTGCCCGTGACCTGCCACTCGGCGGTGGAGGGCGAATACTTCACCTGGACCGCGTTCCGAAGCCGCCACGGGGTATCGAAGGTCTCCTCCATGAACTGCTGGATATAGTCCTTGTCGATCCAGGTCGCGCCCAGGCGCACATCGATCTCAGAGGCGTCCAGGTCTTTGGGCTGTGCCTGTTCCAGCGCCGCCACATTGACGGCGTAGGCGGGGTCATTGGCCGCCGCCATCCTCGCCACCATCAGCTTGTCCCGGACATCGCCGGAGAGGTAATCGTCCGCGGTATGCCAGCCCCGGAGGGGGTCGTCCGCCACAGCCTCACGGGGCTCACGGAAGATCACGCCCTGTAATTCCTCTGTGATGCGTCCGTACTCACCGGGCGTCCCCAGCAGCTCGGACATGAACCGCAGATCGACCCTGCCGCGCTCCCCGATGGAGACTGCCAGCGCCTCGCTGGGCGTGTCCACGCTGGTGATATGGCGTTCCGGGCGGATGGTCCGCTTGGTGAACATATCCGCCTTGCTCTCCAGCCGCCCGTCCTCGTCAATATTCTCAAGGGAGCAGAGCAGATAATAGGAGGAGTCCTCGTCAAACACCCTTGCGTTGGCGCTGGAATTGATGGTCCCGAACCTTGCGTAAAAGGCGTCGTAGGCGGCGTTCAGTTCCGCCTGCTTCGTCTGGATGTCCCCGTCCGGGTAGTCCTCAAGCTGGTACTGGATCAGGTCGTTCACAATCTGCCGCAGGCCGACCATCCCGGCCACGCGCCCCTTTGCCGTGTCGCTCAGCTCCACGGGCTTCATCACGCTGTTCTCCCGGAAGTAGACCTCCCCGTCCACCAGGGCATAGGAGAAGTTCTTTACATCCGGGTCGGCGGGGATGGCGCCCCGCTCCGCAGCCTCGTCCGCGATGTCCGCCTCCACCTCCGCCGCCTGATAAGTGCCTTGGATGTAGGAGACCGCCTCCCGGAGCTGTTCCGCAAGGTCGGCGCCGGGGATAGGCCGGACAGTACATTCCTCCCGCCCATACTGTGTGCTTTCGGTCGCCAGTTCGCCCAGCACCATCTCCGGGTGGTCCACGAAATAGCTGTTGATGGCGAGGCCCTCCGGGGTCTGCCCCAGGTGTACCCAGTCCGGCTCGATGTCGATGGGGCGGTCCCGCTTTTGCAGGAACAGGATGTCCGAGACTACCTCCGTCCCGGCGTTGGCCTTGAAGGCGTTGTTGGGCAGGCGCACCGCCCCCAGCAGCTCCGCCCGCTGTGCGATATACTTCCGAGCATCGGGGCTTTTGGCGTCCATCGTGTAGCGGCTGGTGACAAGGGCCACCACGCCCCCCGGACGCACCTGGTCGATGGCCTTGGCAAAGAAATAGTTGTGGATGGAGAAGCCCAGCCTGTTGTAGGGCTTGTCGTTCACCTTATAGTCACCAAAGGGGACATTCCCGACACAGAGGTCGAAGAAGTCCCGCCTGTCGGTGGTCTGGAAACCGGCCACCTTGATGTCCGCCTCCGGGTAGAGCTTCTGGGCGATGCGCCCGGTGATGGAGTCCAGCTCCACACCGTAGAGGCGGCTGCCCTGCATGGACTCCGGGAGCAGTCCGAAGAAATTGCCCACGCCCATGCTGGGTTCCAGGATATTGCCCGTCTGGAATCCCATCTGCTCCACCGCGTCATAGATCGCCCGGATCACGGTGGGGCTGGTGTAGTGGGCGTTGAGGGTGGACGCTCTGGCAGCGGCATATTCCTCCGGGGAGAGGGCGGCGTACAGTTCCCTGAACTCGCCTGCCCAGCTATCCTTTTTCTCGTCAAAGGCATCCGCCAGACCGCCCCAGCCCACATAGCGGGAAAGGACCTCCTGCTCCTCAGGGGTGGCATCCCTGCCGTCAGACTCCAGCTCATGCAGGAGGTTGATGGCGTCCATGTTGGCCCGGAACTTCGCTTTGGGTCCGCCCTCGCCCAGATGGTCGTCCGTGATGCGGAAGTTATGGGCGGCGGGCTGTTGGGGCTGTTCCGGCTGGGCGTGTTCCGGCTCCCCGATGTGCAGCCGTTCAACGACTACATCAAAGGGCAGGCTGTTCTTGTCGCCGGGGTAGATGGTCTCGGTGGTGGCGGTCACTTCGGATGTCGGTTTAGAA
>CAMWTG010000258.1 GCA_947177115.1 uncultured Clostridia bacterium | reverse complement strand
CCACCTCAATGGCGATCTGGGCCTCCTTATAGCTCTTGGCCAGATCCCGCAGATGCAGGGCCACGGTGCCAATACCCACTACCACCCGGCCATCGCCGCCCACCCGCAGGGTGTCCTCCAGCAGGGAAGCCACCCGCTGGACCTCCTTCTCTCCGCCATTTTCCGGCAGCTGATGGATCAGAGCTACATCGCTGTCCCCCACGCTGAGGACAAAATCGTTCTGCCGGTCGGGAAACAGGCCCTGGATCACATCCATCAGAGACGCGTCCCCATCCTCCAGCTGGCGTACCAGGAATACGCTGCGGGGCACCTCCGGTGCCACATGCAGCTCCTTGGCCCGCATATAGATGTCGCCCAGCATAATATTATCGGAAATGATATTTTTAATAAAGGAGCCCCGGTCATGCTTTTCCTCATAATAGCTCTTGGCTCCGTTCAGGGCCACGCTGGCCATGGAGCAGACGGTATGGCTGACCTCGTCCTCCCCCATAGTGAACACGGCATAATCAAAGTGGGAACCCCAGCCCCCCAGCGCATGGAAGGTCCGACCATCCATCACAGCAATGGCGCCATCGGCCTGATTGATCTGGCTAACGTATTCCGGCCATTTTTTTCCGATAAGACCCAGATCGCTGCAGGAGATCACCGTCCCCTCTCCATCGATCACACCCACAACACGGTCAGCGGCTTCTTTGATCTGCAGGACAACATTCTGAAAAATTCTTCCTGACATAGCGGCTCTCCTCCATCAGCAATTCATCAGCAGTTAGGACCTTTATCGATAACCGTAGAACGCCGTCCGGCCAAAACATCTTCCGCCAAGCGCTGCCCCCCCTTGCCATGCATCCAGCATAGCAGCAGGAAATCACTTTGCCAGGCCGCAGGATCTCCAGCCCATCCGACATTCCCCGGTTATGGATGCGGGTCCCTTAGTCGCATCCTTTGTGCAATCTGTCGGACTGGTTTTTATTATACAGTGCCTCCCGACACTTTGCAAGACATTTTTTCTTTTTTCCACAAAAAAACTCATTTCATTTTGGCTGGTTTGTTAGTTTCTCGCTTTTTCAATGTTTTCCCCCTATTTTTGAAACTTCTTCCCTGGTCAAAAGGCGGTATTCCCCTTTTTTCAACCGCTCATCCAGCACAAGCGTTCCCATAGAAAGCCGCTTCAATTGGCAAACCGCCGCTCCCCGGCTGGCCACCATCCGCTTGATTTGGTGAAATTTACCCTCATGCAAAGTGACCAAGGCCTCCAGCCCATCCCCCATAGGCTCCAGCTTTGCCGGAAGGCAGTCCGTACCGTCCGCCAGGACGATCCCACGGTCAAACGCCGCCCTGTCCGCCTCCCCCAGAGGACGGTCCACCCGGATATAATAAACCTTATCCACATGGCGCTTGGGGGACAGCAGGCGGTGGGCCAGTTCTCCATCATTGGTCAGCAGCAGCAGCCCCTCGCTGTCCTTGTCCAGCCGCCCCACAGGAAACAGCCCCTGCCGCCGCAGCTCGGGGCTCAACAGATCCAGGACCGTCTCCTGCCGGGGGTCCTCCGTTGCGGACAGAACTCCGGCAGGTTTGTTGAGCATCACATAGGTATACTGCCGGATGGCCGGTTCCTCCCCATCCACCAGAATACGGGATACGTCCGGGTCCGCCTTCTGCT
Organism: uncultured Clostridia bacterium; assembly: GCA_947177115.1. GTDB lineage: Bacteria > Bacillota > Clostridia > Oscillospirales > Oscillospiraceae > Pelethomonas. Next base: position 2,434 of record CAMWTG010000258.1, on the reverse strand, counting down.
CCGCCCGGCCGGCGGGGACGCCGTCCACCAGCACCCGCCCCTCCTTCACCAGCAGCTTCACCTCCCGGCGGGACCACCGCCCCGTGGAAGCCAGCAGTTTATCAAGCCTCTCCATGCCCATCCTCTATTTGCCCCTTCCCTTTTGTTCAGCTATCAGTGTATCCGATTTTTTCCAAAAGCGCAACAGAAAAAAGAGGAATGGCAAACCGGCCCCGCTCCGCCCTCTTCTTAAGATTTGCCAAATATGGAAAACCTCAGCAAAAAACTATGGAAAATCGCAAACGGTTGTGCTATCATAGAGAAAGACATCTTTTTGAGGAGGCTTCGCCGTGACCTTGCTAAACGCTTTGCTCCTGGGCATCATCCAGGGCGTGGCAGAATTTCTGCCCATCTCCAGCTCCGGCCATCTTTCCATCGCCCAGAATCTGCTGGGTTTAAAAATGGAGGGTACCAGCGATGTATTTTTTGACGTGCTGCTCCACCTGGGTACCCTGGCGGCGGTATTCGCCGCCTACTGGACTGACATCAGGGAAATGGTCCTGGAATTTTTCCAGATGATCCGTGATGCCGCCGGCAGGACGTCCCCCCAGCGGGTCCCCTCCGCCCGGCGGATGATCCTTCTGATCGTGGTGGGCACTCTGCCCCTGTTTCTGGTCCTGCCCATCAAAGGCATCGTGGAGGGGCTGTACGCCAACACCTTCTTCGTGGGCGGAGCCCTGCTGGTCACGGGCCTGCTGCTTTATTTCTGCGACCGCGTCCAGAAGGGCCGGAAAAGCGAGCGCACCGCCACCATGGTGGACGTACTGATCGTAGGCGCGGGCCAGGCCATCGCCACCTGCCCTGGCATCTCCCGGTCCGGCATGACCATCTGCATGGGCTGTTTCCGGGGCTTTGAGCGGAAGTTCGCCGTACGCTTCGCCTTCCTGCTGTCCATCCCTGCCGTGCTGGGGGCCAACATCCTGCAGATCAAGGACGTTGTGGAGGCCGGCGGCATTGATGTAAAGCTTCTTCCCGCGTATATCCTGGGCGTTGCCGTGGCGGCGGTCAGCGGCTATTTCTCCATCCGCCTGGTGCGGATGGTGGCGGACAAAGGCAGGTTCGGCGCATTCGCCTACTACTGCTGCGCGGCCGGGTCCGTGACCGTGATCCTGAGCCTGCTGAAATTTTTCAATCTGCTGTGGTACAAGGCCGCAGTCTGACCGCCGCGTACACAGGAGGGAGCAACAATGGAACAAGAATTATGGGACGCCTATGACCGGGAGGGAAATCCTCTGGGCTTCGACCTGATTCGGGGTGAACCTGTGCCCGAGGGCGTATACCATCTGATAGTGGAAGTGCTCGCCGTGACCCATGACGGGCAGGTGCTGGTGACAAAGCGCCACCCGGATAAGGGCTGGGGCGGCTGCTGGGAGTACACTGGAGGCTCGGTAGTAAAAGGAGAAACCCCTGTGGAGGGTGCTCTGCGAGAACTGCGTGAGGAAACGGGGATCGCCGTATCCGCCCAGGATCTGCACCCGATTTACGTGGATGCCTGGCCCGGAATGACGGGAATGGGTTCCGCTATCTATCACAGCTTTGTGGTATTCTTCGACCTGTCAGAACAAGTCATCCAGCTCCAGGAGGGTGAAACTGTCGATTACGAGCTGCTCTCCTATGAGGCGTTCAAACGGTTTTTGCTGGAGGACCGGTTTGTGGACGTTGTCCGCCGCCGTTTCCTGGACCACCAGGAGGATTTTGACCGCATCATCACAGCGCATTTCAGATAAAGAGGGAGAACCATGGCAACGACACGAAAGAAAACTACATCCGGCGCACGCAGCGGCACAAAGAGCAGTTCCAGAAGCTCCTCCAGCCGTTCCGGCGCATCCAAAAGCCGCTCCACACCCGCCAAAAACAATAAACGGCCCATTCGCCGGGAGGTGTGGAGCATCATCCTGCTGATCGCCGCGCTGATCGTGCTGTTCAGCTACTTCATGGGAGACGGCTGGCTCATCGACCTGCTCCCCAAATTCTGCAAGGGCCTGTTCGGCATGGGCTATTATCTGCTTGTCCCGGCGCTGCTGGCAGCGGCATGGGCCCTGTGGACCCACCGGGGACGGCCCGTTGCCCTGCGGGTCTTCTGTGCGCTGGTGACGCCCTATCTCTTCGGCGGGGTGTGCCATATGATCTTCTGCACAGTGAACCTCACCGATGCGGCAACGTTGTTCCCCAGGCTGTGGGAGACCGGCTTCACACTGGAATCAGGCGGCGTCCTCTCCGGGGCCACCGCCCACGGCTTTATGACCGTGCTGGGCAGATGGCCATCGGTAAGCATATTCGCCGTCCTGATCCTTGTAAATCTGCTGGTGATATTCCAGGTGACCCCGGCCATGCTGTGGGAGATGCTTCTTGACCGCTGGGAGGAGCGCCAGGCGTATGACGAGGAGGACTACCC
>CAMWTG010000257.1 GCA_947177115.1 uncultured Clostridia bacterium | reverse complement strand
ATGCCGCCGGAGACGATCACCAGGTAGGGCAGGGTGCCCAGGGCGATGGCCGCGTTGACATCAGACAGCGGGGCGGGCAGGGGGATGGGATGCCCCTGGACGGTCACCGCCTGGAGGCCCAGCAGCTCGAAGAGGGTCCCCACGAAGATATAGGCCCCGGCGGCAAAGATATACGCGCCCAAAAAGCGGGAGCGGTGCGGGCTGCTGGTCCTGGCCATGCGGTCAAACAGGCCCACCGCCTCCTCCAGCAGCATCTGGAACCTGCCCGGCCTGAACTTGAACCGGGGGACCGCGAAGATCCGGATACAGAGGGCGGCGGCCAGCAGGACCGCCGTGACGGTAAAGGCGGAGATCAGGCCGGGGTTGACGTCCTTCCAGCCGAACAGGCTCACCCGGCCCGTACCGTGCAGCACCGCGTCCCGCATGGCCTCCTGCACGCCCTCCGACCGGCCCGGCGACCCGGTGAGCAGCGCTCCGGCCAGCAGGAGCAGGATCGCCGCAAGCCACAACGCCAGGCCTTTTTTGTGTTGTTTCATCCAGCACTCCTTCTTTCGTTTTCTTTGGCGGCCCGCAGCGCGGGCCGTTATGCAATTCTATATTATAGCACCGGTGTCAAGAGGGGGGAACACAGGGAGGTACTGGCAAATTCCCGAAATTTCTCCCATTTTCCCAATATTTTTCTACAACCGGCAAAGCTTTCTTGACAACGGCTTTCAGGTGTGGTATCCTCATCCTAGTTTGGTATGCCGCCGCAGGCTTCAGGCCCGGCGGCAGGATAGGAGATAATGATTATGGAACGTATCAAGACCCTCGAGACCCGCGACCTGAACAAGAGCGTGCAGACCGGCGGCTGCGGCGAATGCCAGACCTCCTGCCAGTCCGCCTGCAAGACCTCCTGCGGCGTTGCCAACCAGCAGTGCGAAAACGCGAACAAGTAAGCAGCCCGGGATGACCAAGGAGCGCCGCCGTTGAAACGGCGGCGCTTTTCTACATAAAACGGAGGGAAAACAATGGTCCATCAATATAAGCTCAACGGCTACAACATCGTCCTGGACACCTGCTCCGGCTCGGTCCACGTGGTGGACGATGTGGCCTACGACATCATCGCCCTGTACAAGGAGCGGAGCGCGGAGGAGATCGTCTCCGCCATGCTGGAAAAGTACGGGGACCGCCCCGATGTCACCGGGGAGGAGCTGCGCGGGTGCATAGAGGACGTGCGGTCCCTGGAGGAGGCGGGGAAGCTCTACACCCCCGACACCTTCGAGCCCATGGCCTTCGACTTCAAAAACCGCAGTACTGTGGTCAAGGCCCTGTGCCTCCATGTGGCCCACACCTGCAACCTCAACTGCGCCTACTGCTTTGCCAGCCAGGGGAAATACAACGGGGACCGGGCCCTCATGTCCTTCGAGGTGGGCAAGCGGGCCCTGGATTTTCTGATCGAGAACTCCGGGACAAGGGTGAACCTGGAGGTGGACTTCTTCGGCGGCGAGCCGCTGATGAACTGGGACGTGGTCAAGGATCTGGTGGCCTACGCCCGGACCCAGGAGGGGCCCCGCAACAAGAAATTCCGCTTCACCCTCACCACCAACGGGATGCTCATAGACGATGACGTCATCGATTTTGCCAACCGGGAGATGCACAACGTGGTCCTCAGCCTGGACGGGCGGAAGGAGATCCACGACCGCCTCCGGGTGGACTATGCCGGGCAGGGCAGCTATGACCGCATCGTGCCCAAGTTCCGGAAACTGGTGGAGAGCCGGGGCGGGAAGGGCTACTACATGCGGGGCACCTTCACCCACGCCAACCCGGACTTTACAAAAGACGTGTTCCACATGGCGGACCTGGGCTTCACGGAGCTGAGCATGGAGCCGGTGGTCTGCGCCCCCGATGATCCCGCCGCCCTGACAGAGGAGGACCTGCCCATCGTCCTGGAGCAGTACGAGATCCTGGCAAAGGAGATGCTGAAGCGGGAGGAGGAGGGCCGGGGCTTCACCTTCTACCACTACATGCTGGATCTGACCCACGGCCCCTGCATCTACAAGCGGATCTCCGGCTGCGGCTCCGGCACGGAGTACATGGCCGTCACCCCCTGGGGGGACCTGTACCCCTGCCACCAGTTTGTGGGCGAGGAGTCCTACAAGCTGGGGGACATCTGGAACGGCGTGACCAACACCGCCGTCCGGGACGAATTCAAGCTCTGCAACGCCTACGCCCGGCCCGAGTGCGCGGACTGCTGGGCCAAGCTCTACTGCTCCGGCGGCTGCGCCGCCAACGCCTACCACGCCTCCGGCTCCATCCGGGGCGTCTATCCCTATGGCTGCGAGCTGTTCCGCAAGCGCATCGAGTGCGCCGTCATGATGAAGGCCGCCCAGGCGGACCGGGCCGGGAAGGCATGAACACCCCCATCGCGGATTTCGTCCGCGCCTACGCCGCCTCCGGCGGGACGCGGCTGCACATGCCGGGGCACAAGGGAGCGTCCATTCTGGGCTGCGAGGCGCTGGACATCACGGAGATCGCCGGGGCGGATTCCCTCTACGAGGCCTCCGGCATCATCGCGGAGAGCGAGGCCAACGCCGCCGCTCTGTTCGGCTCCGCCGGGACCTTTTATTCCACAGAAGGCTCCTCCCAGTGCATCCGGGCCATGCTGGCCCTGGCGGCGTGGAGCGTGCCGGCGGGGCGGCGGCCCACGGTCCTGGCGGCGCGGAACGTCCACAAGGCGTTCCTGTACGCCGCCGCGCTGCTGGATCTGGATGTGGTCTGGCTTTGGCCGGAGGAGCCCGCGCCCTCCCTGTGCGCCTGCCCCCTTTCGCCGGAGGGGCTGGAGGCGGCGCTGGCGGAACTGCCCGTCCCCCCGGCGGCGGTATATGTGACCAGTCCGGACTATCTGGGGGGGCAGTGCGATATCGCGGCCCTGGCGGCGGCGGCCCACCGGCACGGCGTGCCCCTGCTGGCGGACAACGCCCACGGGGCCTACCTCCGCTTTCTCGCCCCCTCCCGGCATCCTCTGGATGCCGGCGCGGACCTCTGCTGCGACAGCGCCCACAAGACCCTGCCGGTCCTCACCGGCGGCGCGTATCTCCACATCGGCCGCGCCGCGCCGGAATTTTTCCGGGAAAACGCCCGCCGCGCCCTGGCCCTGTTCGGGTCCACCAGCCCGTCCTATCTGATCCTGCAATCCCTGGACCTGTGCAGCCGCCGTCTGGCGGAGGACTATCCCCGCCGTCTGGCGGAGACTGCCGCCCGGATGGAGGACGTCAGGCGATGCCTCCGCCAAAGGGGCTGGACGGTCTGGGACACGGACCCCCTGAAGCTGACCATCGACTGCGCCGCCTCCGGCTGGGAGGGCCCCGCCCTGGCGCGGAAGCTGGAGGAGGGGGGCATTGCGTGCGAGTACCGGGACCGGGACGACCTTGTGCTGATGGGGACGCCGGAAAACAGGCCGGAGGATTGGCGGCGGCTCCTGGACTGCCTGGGAGGAAACGCCGGACGCCCCCGGCCCCGGCTCCCTCTCCCTCCGGTCCGGGGCGAAGCGGTCTGCTCCATCCGGGAGGCCATGTTCCGGCCCCAGGAGAGGGTGCCCGCCGGGGAGGCCCTGGGCCGCGTCTGCGGCGCGCCCGCGGTGGGATGCCCGCCGGCCATCCCCATTGCCGCCGCAGGGGAGCGGATCGGCCCGGAGGCGGTGGAATTGTTTATCCGCTACGGCGCAGAGTACGTGGACGTGCTGCGCTGACCGTTTGCGATACACCAGAATAAGCCCGGAAGACCGGGCCTGATGGGAAAGGAGACTTCCATATGCAACCCAATGAGATCATCCACGGCTTTGTGGTCCGGTCCGTCCGGTCTCTGCCGGAGCTGGCGTGCCGGATGTTCCAGATGGAGCACCAGAAGAGCGGGGCGCGGCTGGTGTGGCTGGACCGGGAGGAGGAGAACAAGACCTTCGCCATCGCCTTCCGCACCCTGCCGGAGGACGACACGGGGGTGTTCCACATCCTGGAGCACGCGGTGTTCTGCGGCTCGGACCGCTACCCGGTCCGGAGAGCTTCGGGCAGGAGGGCTGGCGTTACGCGTTCTGTGAAAACGGAGACCTCCGCTATAC
>CAMWTG010000256.1 GCA_947177115.1 uncultured Clostridia bacterium | reverse complement strand
GTATTCTCATAATTCCTTATTATAGCATAATATCTTTAGTTTGGACACTCCCGTTGCGAGCAGGCCGCAGCGTGAATTTTGAAAACAGTTCAAAAATTGTACCACTGTAAATAAAGTAGTTCTGACCTTTAATTCTTCCCTGCGGTTTTCTTTATTTTACTACACATCCTTCGAGTCCGTACTCTCTTTACATTACGGCATCAGCAACTTCCCGTATAGACAAAGGACAGATATTCTCTTGCCATATCCGCCAACCGGTACACCCGCGCCACTGGCGTAGGAGGTCTGTCCGTCATCCGATACCGTGGGAAAAAGCGAGAAAGGTGCAGCGGGATGTTTCGGTCCACCGCCGCCAGCCACCGGGCCAGGCTCCGAATCTCCTCCTCGCCATCGTTCTCGCCAGGAACCAGGAGGGTGGTCACCTCCACATGACACCACTTCGTCGCCAAGGCGATGGAGCGTTTCACTGTCTCCAGATCGCCGCCCAGCCTCCGATACCACTCAGGGGTAAACCCCTTTAGGTCGATGTTGGCGGCGTCGATGAGTGGGAGCAGTTCCCGCCAGAGAGCATCCTCGATAGTGCCGTTAGTCACCAGCACGTTGACCATGCCCTGCTCATGGACCAGGGCGGCGCAGTCCCGGACGTACTCATAGCCGATCAGCGGCTCGTTGTAGGTGTAGGCAACCCCGATATTGCCGTATGGCCGCAGCTCCAGCGCTTTGCCAACCAGCGTCTCCGGGGACACCTCCGCCATTTCTAGTTCCCTGTCTCCGGACATGGAAATCTCATAGTTCTGGCAGAAGGGGCAGCGCAGGTTGCATCCGAAGCTGCCCACGGACAAAACCATACTGCCAGGGTGGAACCGCTGCAATGGCTTTTTCTCAATGGGGTCCAGTGCCAGACTAGTCAGTTTTCCGTAGTTCAGCGGGACAATTGTCCCATCCCGGCAGGCTCTGGCCCGACAGAAGCCGGTCTGTCCCTCGGACAAATCACAGTGGTGAAAACACAGTTCGCAGATCATGTGTGCCGCACCACCTCAAACCGCTCCAGAGTGTACTTTTCCCGGGAACTGATGCCGCCCTTCTGCCGGGCGATGTCGATCTGTTGCTCCACTGTGTCCACGCCCTCCAGGTCTGGCAACAGCAGTCCCCGACGGCTGCCGCAGGAGACGATCACGCCGTACTTTTTCACATCCAGCTCAGACGAAGAGGAAATGGACTCCGGCCGACCCAGCACATCCACGCTGTACTCCAGACTATCCAGCTCCGACACAGTCACCGGTGGGAACCGGGGATCTCGGGCGCAGGCGGAGACGGCGTTCTGTACGATCTCCCAGGCCACGCTTTTGGTGGTCGGCCCGGTGGTGCCGATGCAGCCCCGGAGCTGGCCGTGAGCATGGAGGGAGACAAAGGCCCCGGCGGCCTGCTCGGTCATCTCATCGGGCAGGCCATTCGGCAGATGCTCCAGCCGCTCCCCTGTTTTCACAAAGGTCTCCAGAGACATCCGGGCCAGCTTGACCCAGGGGTCCTCGGAGACCTTTTTCTCTGCCAACCGAGCCCGCTCTATCGCTTCACACTGCGCACCGAACCGGCGGTCCTCGTCCGATCTGGTGACGGCAAAGGTGGCTACCCCGTAACCCACACCGGTGACATCTTCGTGACTGAGGAGCTTCGACTCCACAGCTTGTCCGTCCAGCGCACCGGCCATGATCTGGAAGGAGCGCAGGCCGCATTCCGCCGCCCGCTCACAGAGGGCAGGGTCCATGGTCAAAAAGCGCAGAAAGTCCCCGGCGGCCATAGCCTCCGTGATCTGACGGTCGAACTCCGGCCCCTCCGGGGCGAAGCCATAGGGGCCGTCCTTTTTCAGCTTGTGAGACAGGTCACCGCTGGCAACGAACACCGCCCTGCGGCCCAAGCCCTCCACAGCCTGAGCGATACACTGTCCCAGCCGGTAGTGGTCCAGCGGAGAGAATCCGGACAGACCGATGCGCAGGATGGAACAGTCCACTCCTGCCTCCCGCAAAAAGTACAGGGGTACAAAAGTGCCGTGGTCCAGGCGCGGGTCCCGCTGCCCCAGCGTCCCGACTTGGAGACCGGCGGACTCCCCACAGCGGATGATTGCGTCCCGCAGCGGAGCATCGTATTCCACGGCCAGCTTTGTCTCGGATGCACCGAAAGCGGACATATCCCCGGTGGCGCCCCGGCCCGGTGAGATGTGGAAGTAGTCGGCGTACATAATTTGGTGGGGGGACGTGACGATCAGCACCTCCGGCTCCCAGACCGCCGCCTGTTTTGCGGCGGCCCGGTAGGCGTCGATGGTGGCCTGGACCTTCTGCTCCTGACCGCGCCCCACTGTTGGAATGATCAGCGGCGGGTGAGGGACAATCACTGCTCCAAGAATAGACATATCATTTCCTCCTCTGTTTGTTTTCTGCTGCACCTGTGTCTCCAAAGATAGGGCCGCGCTCACTGGCGGTTCAGTTCCTCACGAAGCCGTTCCGCAATGGCGGTCTTCTCGTCCTCTGTCTTTGCACGGCCATACTCTGCCAGGGCCTTGTCCCGGAGCCGCTCGGACTCCGTCTCCCATGACAGAAAGTCCGTTTTGCTCATGGTTCCCTTTTTTGTGCGGGCGAAGTATTTTTTATAGGCCCGCTGATGGACGGCCCAAATTTTATTGTTGAGCACCTTGGCCCGGAAACTCTTGGTGGAGCCTACCTCCCGGCAGGTCTTACTCTCCTCGCTGTTGGGCGCCAGCCGGTCACAGTAGTTGTAGCTGGCGCCCGGCATCTGCAAAAACCACCTGCCGCAGTTCGCGCACCGCTTGGGAACAAAGCCTCGCTGCAGGCCCCGCATCAACTCCACATAGATGAAATCTTCCAGCCGGTCGAAGTACAGTTTCTCCACCAGCTCATGGTGTTCCCCATCGATCTCCAGCACGGCGTACTGGATGTTCACTTGGGGCGCGTCCACCTCTGGCGACTTCCCCAGGCTCACGCCGCTTAGAAAAGCGTCTAAACAGTTTTCATAGATCTGTTGTGCCAGAGGAACTTTCCTCTGACCTTTCTTTTTTTCAAAGGCTGTCCGCTGGAACGCTTCCGTTAAAAACCAGGAGTACCTCTCCTGGATAAAGCGGACCGCGTTGGCCTGTTCCCGCATATAGGCAGCGTCCCTCTGTCCATCTGAGAAGATGTACTCTTCAAAAGCTGCTCGCGCCTCACCAACTACAAAATTGTCCACAGAGCGTTCATTGAGCTGGCGCAAATCAGACAGGAACAGGCGAAAATAAGGAAGGGAGGATAAATTCCTCACTGCGGCCATAAATGCCTGTGGCGCTGCCTGTACGTTCTTCTCCTCTATGGCTTGTTCCAAAATAGAGAGCGTGAGCTCATATTGCGTGGCATCGTAATTTAGCAGCTCGGTCAAGACCTCGCCATAAGAATGGGACGTTGGGTCATACTCCACCCAATAGGCACTCTGCCCGAACTGTACTTTGACGTGTGTGCGCGGCCGGTCTATGTCAAACAGGTCTTTTCCTAAAACGCCCATGTCTCCGCCTCCAATAGATAATATAACCCACGCGATAGTGTATCTGATTATATGATACAAAACCTATTGACGAATGTCAAGCGAAATGTTAAGCCGAGTATGCAAATAGAGAATATGCTGAAAGGAAACAAAACCAATACCGCAAACTGCACCTCGACAACCGAATCTCCACCACCATCACTGCAATTCTCCCTGGGCAAAGTATCGCCAAGACCTCCACAAAGCGGAGCGAGCGTACCAACAGGTGGAACTGGGAAGGAGAGGTTGTTCTGCATACAGTCACTAGCAAAACCAAGGAAAAGAAATCGCAAATGAAAACATCACAATTCAAAGACTACAGCGAGCTGCCTCTCTTCCTCAATGCGGACATCATCGCAAAGGTGCTGGGGATATCGCCAGCCAGCAGCTATGAGCGGATGCATGAATCGGGCTTCCCAGTTCTGAAAATCGGCAACAGGATGGTGGTTCCCAAAGAAAAATTTATCTGCTGGGTGGAAGAAAATACTGCCGGGGGTACAACATCATGAGGAGGCATAGACCGCTTATTGGCTG
>CAMWTG010000255.1 GCA_947177115.1 uncultured Clostridia bacterium | reverse complement strand
CCATATCGAACTCCCGGCCCGCCCCCAGCAGCTCCACCTCGTCCCGGAGGGTCTGCCAGCGGTTCTCGCCGATGTAGTCCGCCACGGCGGGGTCCTCCAGGTCCACTTCGGTGGCGGCGGCCTTCTTGCCGTGGCCGCCCTCGCCGGAGAAGAACAGGATCCGGGCCTTTTCCCGGTCATAGACCCCCTGGAACTCCTTGCCGCAGCCGATGGGCCAGTTGACGGCGTAGGTATCAATGCCCAGCTCCTTTTCCACCTCTTCGCAGAGGGCGAGGGGGTCTTTTGTCTCCCGGTCCATCTTGTTGATGAAGGTGAAAATAGGGATGTGGCGCATGGCGCAGACCTTGAAAAGTTTGCGGGTCTGGGGCTCCACGCCTTTGGCGCCGTCAATGACCATGACGGCGGAATCCGCCGCCATCAGGGTGCGGTAGGTGTCCTCGGAGAAGTCCTGGTGGCCGGGGGTGTCCAGAATGTTGATGCAGTAGCCGTCATGCTGGAACTGCATGACAGAGCTTGTAACGGAGATGCCTCTCTGCTTTTCAATTTCCATCCAGTCGGAGGTTGCCGCCCGGGCTCTTTTTCCCTTGACCTCACCGGCCTGGGCGATGGCCCCGCCATAGAGGAGGAATTTTTCTGTCAGAGTGGTTTTACCCGCGTCCGGGTGGGAGATAATGGCAAAGGTTCTTCTTCTTGAAATTTCTTCTTTTAATCCAGCCATGGTTGTTTTTTGGCCTCCTGTTTTATTCGATAATGTTTCTTGTTATGGGATTTTTCTACATCGGACCGGCCTCCTGGTTGGATCGTTCTTCCGCACCCAAAGTGGGCGGCGTCAATTTCATCTGCGGCCCCTCGGGCCGCAGCCACATGGGTTCTATTCGATAGCCCGGGACCTGCGCGGCCCCGGACCCCGCGCCTACTTTTTGTGTGAACAAAAAGTAGGCAAAAAATCACTTAAACCTACGGTTTAAGAATCCCTTGACGGGCAGGCGCATACGCGCCTTTGCCCTATACGGGGGATAAAGGGCAGTGCGGTGGTGGTTTGGACAGGCGAAGCCACTGAATGACCTGTTCTTCTTCTGGTGGCTTGGCGCTTGAAGAACTCCGCCTGCCGGCCTGTTAAAGAGAGACTGCCCTGCAAGGGGGACCGTCTGACGCAACTGCCCCGGGAGATCCAGCGCGTATAACGGTAGGGACTGCGTTTACATCCTTAAATAGACGCAGCGCAGCCGAAACCACACCCGCAGCCCGGTTCAGGCCGGACGGACTACAGGACAAGCGCAAAAAAACAAATACCCCCGTAATAAGGCGTTGCGCCCCGCGCAATGCCCGAGGGATTCTTAAACCGCAGGTTTAAGCGCGTTTTTGGTTCCTTTTGTCGCGGGACAAAAGGAACCGCAGGGTCCGGGGCCGCGCAGGCCCCGGGCTATCGAATAGAAACCACTGCACAGCGGCCCGCAGGGCCGCAAAGAAACCGCCCTTCGGCAGCACAGGATAAAAGGGCCGCGAGGGCTGCATCCCCGCATATTATATCCATATAACGAGGAATTGTCAATTTTTTCTGCTGACAAAAACCCCCTTCCATGCTATAATGCCAATAACTGAACTCCCTGATGAAAAAAGAAGGTGCCGCAATGAAAAAAATCCCCCTCCGGACAGCCGGGCAGGCGGTCAGCCTGCTGCTGACCGCCTGCCTGCTGTCCGGCTGCGCCGCGCTGTTGGAGCGCTCCTACAGCGTGACGGAGCCCTACGCCGACCGCTATTGGGACTCCGGCGCCGAGGACACCCTCCGGGCGGAATCCTATCAGGATCTGGTCAACTCCCTCCTCCTACTGGTGGAGGAGCGGGCGGAGGAGGGCGTCATCCGCTGCTATGGCGCGGTGGGCGAGTATCAGAACGTCATGGCCGCCAGAGAGGAGGTCCGCCAGGAGACCACCCAGGGCTCCTACCTGCTGCGGGACCTGCGCCTGTCCCATGAGAGCGGCGCCAATTACAGTACCGTCACCTGCTACATGACCTATCGGGAGGACGCGGAGGATATCGATTCCATTATGAGCCTGTCCGACAGCCAGTCGCTGGTGGACCTGCTGCGCCTGGCCGTCCGGGAGGAGCACGAGAAGCTCACGGTCCAGTTCTATGACACCAACTGGGAAGATGTAACCACCGCCGTGGAGAGCCTCTGGCAGGAGCTGTGCCGGGCGGAGATGGAAACGGTGGCTTTGGCGGTTTCCGGCGAGGGCTTGCCCCAGGATGCTTCGGAGGAGGATGCCGATGGGGACGGCTCCGGCCAGCAGGAGGACCAGCCCGGCGAAGAAGCGGAGCCTTCCGGAGACGCGTCTTCCTCCGGAGAGACGGAGTCCCCCGAAAAGGCGGGGCCGGAGGATGAGAGCGCGATGGAAGAGCTCCGGGAAGCCAGCGGGACGGAAGGGCCTGATGAACCGGCGGAGCCCCCCATCGAATATCCGCCCTGCCCCTGGCAGGTGAAGTTTTACCCCAATCAGGATACGGCGAGGATCGTGGAGGTTATTTTGAAAGCGTCATAGGCAGCGAAAAGGGAGGGCTGATCCATCAGTCCTCCCTTTTTCCGTATTTACAGCTGGACGATCCAGCCCATGTCATCGGCCACCACGCCGGTCTGCATGCCGTAGATGTGGTCGTAGAGCTTCTGGCTCACAGGCCCCACGCCGCCGCCGTGGATGACGATGTCCCGGTCCATATAGCGCAGATACCCGATGGGGGAGATCACGCAGGCGGTGCCGGTGGCCCAGGCCTCCTGGAGGGTGCCGTCCTTGCTGGCGGCCTCGATGTCCTGGATGGACAGCCGCCGCTCGCTGACCTTATAGCCCCACTTGCGCAGCAGGGTGATGGTGCTGTCACGGGTGACGCCGGGGAGGATGGACCCGCCCAGAGGGGCGGTGATGACCTCGTCCCCGATCATGAAGAAGGCGTTGGAGGTGCCTACCTCCTCCACATACTTGTGCTCGTGGGCGTCCAGCCACAGGACCTCCTTACAGCCGTTTTCCAGGGCCTTCTTGGTGGCCCGCATACCGCCGGCATAGTTGCCGCCCACCTTGGCGAAGCCGGTGCCGCCCACGGCGGCGCGGATGTACTCGTCCTCCACGTAGATGTGGCTGCCGGTGAGGCCGCCCCGGTTGATGTCGTAGTAAGCGCCTACGGCGCACAGGATGATGATGAAGTGGTAATGCTTGGCGGGCTCCACGGAGAAGCTCACCTCATCGGAGATGATGTAGGGCCGGATATACAGAGCCGTACCGGGCTCGGTGGGGATCCAGTCCGCATCTACTTTGACGGTGGCCTTCACGGCCTCAATGAACAGCTCCTCGTCCATGGGAGGGATGCACATACGCTCGTTGGTGCGGTTGAGGCGCTTGGCGTTCATGTCCGGGCGGAAGAGGTTGATCTTCTTGTCCGGGGTCAGATACGCCTTCATGCCCTCAAACATCATCTGAGCGTAATGGAGGACGCAGCTGGCGGGGTCCAGGCTGATAGGGCCGTAGGGGACGATCTTGCCGTCATGCCAGCCCTGGCCCTCATCGTAGTCCATGATGAACATGTGGTCGGTGAAGTATTTGCCGAAGCCCAGGTTGGTCTGATCCGGCTTGGGCTTAGGGTTATTGGTGCGGGTCACGGGAAAATTGTAGGACATTTTTTATTCCACCTTTCAGGTTGTTCATACTTTTTCTCGAGAGAAAAAGTATCAAAAAGAGCTTTTTGCGCGAAACTGTCGTTTCGCTTTATACAGGGTCATGTCTCGCTGGTACTGCCAATCTCCAGGAGGTTGCCCTCCGGGTCCGCAGCATAGAAATTACGGATGCCGAAGGGATAGGTGATGGGCGCGCCCAGCGGGAAGGATACATCCAGCTTTGAAAGCCGCGCATACTCCGCGTCCACATCGGCAAAGCGGGGCAGCCACAGGGCGATCTCACAGGTCTGATTGATCCCCTCCGGCGGCATATAGCGCTCCCCCAGAGACTGGGCAAATGCCTTCCGGCTGTACAAGAACAGAGACAGCGCGCCGCTGGCCGTCTGGAACTCCGCGAAATCCCCTCCGTCCCACTGGGTCTGAAAGCCCAGGACGTCCCGGTAAAAGGGGACCATCG
>CAMWTG010000254.1 GCA_947177115.1 uncultured Clostridia bacterium | reverse complement strand
CGGCACACCGTGCTTGACTCCGTGGAAAGCCGGAGATCGAGGGCGATCACATAGGTAATCGGGCTGTTACTCATTTCAGAGAACATACATCACACGCTCAAAACCGCCATCAAAAGAAAAGTTGATGGAAACATCATCCGGGCCATTTACCGTAACCCGCTCAATCAGTTGGTTTACCAGCAGAGCGGAGAGGGCCGTATCCTTATCCACCGCCGCCAGTTTATCGGCCATGCTGGCATAGCGTTCCATCTGCCGCTCCAATTCGGATTGCCGGGTTTGAAGCTGCTGCACACGCTCCACCGCGCTGCTGATCTTCTGGCTGTAATCCTCCTGCATTTCCAGATATTCCGCTCTGGTGAGGATTCCTTTGATAAAGTTCTCATAGAGGCCAGCGCGAATGACCTTGTTTTTCTGCATCTGCCGCCCCAACTCGTCAATCTCCTGATCCACCTGGGCCTTTTGCGCGGCGATCTTACTGTCACACTGTTTCAGCCGCAGGGCCTCACCCATCACGACTTCGGCTTTCTGCCGGATGATAGTGATTATGGCGCTGAACAAGTCAGGCTCCCGAACATATACCTTGGCTTCACAAGCCCCTTTACCGATCCGGTCATTGGAAATGCAGTGATAAACATAGTAGCCGCATTGGTGCCGCTGGCGGTGAAGGTTTTTGCCGCAACATCCACAGAATACCCGCCCACGCAGAATATTCTCGGTATAGGGAATTTTTGCGGCGCGGGTCTTGCCCTTCTGCTCCCGGACGGCCTGGACCTTTGCAAATACCTCCCGGCTGACCAGCGGCTCATGGGTATTGCGTACCACAATCCAGTCCTCTGGCTTAGTAGGGACCTGTTTGTGGCCGACATTGGTGTGCTTGCCCTGCACCATATCGCCGGTATAAACTTCATCCGCGAGAATCTTTCCCACCGTCCAGGTCTGCCATTTGCCGCTGCCAGCCAGCTTGTTGTCATAGCTGAACAGGCCGCATGAAGCATGATAGTAACCGGGTGTCATAATGCCCCGCTCGTTTAATCGCTTCACGATCACATTCAGCGCAACGCCCTCAAGCGTCCACTGGAAAATCTGCCGAACGACAGGGGCCGTGTCCTCGTTGACCAGCAGGCGGTGGCAGTTGTCCGGGTCCTTCCGGTAGCCGTAGGGCGGACGCGCCCCCACAAACGCCCCGTCCCGCATGGCCTGATTCTGCTGTGCCCGAACCTTCTTGCTGATGTCGGCGGCGTAAGCCTCGTTTATCATGTTTTTCAAGGGTACAATCAGGTGATTGCCGCTATTTTCGGAATCCTCACTGTCAAATTGGTCGTTGACGGCGATAAACCGTACACCATGGAGCGGAAAATACTTTTCGATATAGTAGCCGGTGTCAATGGTGTTCCGTCCCAGGCGGGAGAGGTCCTTGACCACAATGCAGTTGATCTTCCCAGCGTCCACATCAGCCAGCATCCGCTGAAAGGCTTCTCGCTCAAAGGTCCGGCCCGTGGTGCCGTTGTCGGTGTAGACCTCCGCGATCTCAATGTCCGGGCACAGGGCGATATATGCCTCCATGATCTGCCGCTGTGTCTCCAATGAATCACCCTTCTTGCCGTTGAACTCCACCGACAGCCGGATGTAGAGCGCCGCCCGCCAGATTTTCATACTCGCTTTTTTCGGCTTCGCCTGAGCCGCAGCGTCTTTTCTGCTTTTCCGTGCCATTTATGCCGCCTCCTTTTCTTCCGCCGTCAGCGTGTTCAGAATTTCCCGCAGGTCAGGTGTGAGTTTCCCCAGCCGGTCCAGGCGTTTCAGCACCTTGACGTATTCAATCAGGTAACGGAAGGTAATAACCAAATCATTTTTGCCATTCACCCGAATGGACTGTACCATGGCGATCACCGCCCGCCGGTCCAGCGTGGTCATGGCGGAAAACTCTTTGAAGTGCTGGGTCCACCGCAGGCGGGAGCTGCTGTTATTCGTCACCAGCTCCATTTCGTCCCGCAGACGGTCAATGGCCTCCTGTGCCTGCTCCGCCCGCTCTGTGTAGAGGTCTTTCAAGTCCTGATAGTCCTTTTTGCTGATAAGATTTGCGATAAAATTCTCATACAGCGTAGCCTTGAACTGTCGGGCTTCTTCCAGCTTGACCTCGTTATCCGCGATCTGCGCCTTAAACCTGGCGATTTCCTCCTGGTTGATCTGTTCCTCGCTGATGCTGTCCAGAAGCTCGTCCAGAGAGACAACGTGCCGGATATGGGCTTGCAGACTGACCAGAACACAGTCAATCAGATCAGCCTCTTTCAGCATGACCGGGTGGTGACAGCCCTTTTTCTTCCCGGTAGGACAGTGGTAGTAGATGTACTTCTTGCCCTTGACCGTGTTGGTTTTCCGGGTCATGCGTCCGCCGCAGCAGCCACATACCAGCAGGCCGGAGAACAGATAGACCGCCTCGCCGTCCGGGGCCGTCCGGGTGTCCAGACTGGAAATTTTCTGAACCAGGTCAAAATCCCGCTTCTGGATGATCGGCTCATGGGCGTTTTCAATGCTAATCCATTCCTCCGCTGGCTTATGAATGATGTTCTTCAGCTTGTGGTTATGGGTTTCCTGCCGCCCCTGTAAAAGAACGCCGGTATAGGTTTCCTCCTGCAAAATGCGGATCACCGCACGGGCGGACCACTTGGCATCCGGCACGTCCGCAAAGCCGCCGGTGGGATGGGGCAGACCCCGGCTCTCCTTATAGGCCATGGGAGAGAGGACGCCCAGCCGGTTCAATTCCTCCGCGATATGCTTGGCGCTGGCCCCGTCAATGCGGCGGCGGTAAATGTCCCGCACCACACGGGCGGGGTACTCGTCAATGATGAGGTGGTTTTTATTCTCCGGGTCCTTCCGGTAGCCGTAGATGGGGCAGGAGCCTACATAGTCCCCGTTCTGCCGTTTGGTCAGCAGGGCGCTCCGGGTTTTCACGGAAATATCATGGGAATAAGTGTCGTTCAGCAGGTTTTTTAGCGTGATATGCAGATCGTCTCCGTTCTGCTCGTTGGCGGTGTCGATGCCGTCATTGATGGAAATGAAGCGGACCCCGTAGGTGGGGAATATCTGCCGGAGATAGCGGCCAGTCTCGATATACTCCCGGCCCAGGCGGGACAGGTCCTTGACGATCACGCAGTTGATCTTGCCGGAAATAATGTCGTTCATCATTTCCTGGAACGCCGGACGGTCGAACAGAACACCGCTGTAACCATCGTCCACCCGCTCCGATACCAGCTCAATGTCCGGGTGGGCCGCAACAAAGTCCTCAATGAGTTTCTTCTGATTGGCAATGCTGTCACTCTCCACGCTGCGGTCAGCGGAGTAAGAAAGGCGCAGGTATGCGTCACCTTTGTACTTAGGCATAAAAAAGTCACTCCTTTGCAAACGCCGTACTTACCCAGCGATGCAACGAGTGACTGATTTATCCTTATTCAATTCTTTTTCCAGTCACAAGTATAGCACACCTCCACGGGCAAGTCAACACATTAAAGTGCTAAATTAGAATTTGTTTCAAGCAATCTTCCAGAGACACGCCGTTGTCGGCAAACTGCGCCCGGACGGTGAATTTGCCGCACTTGAAGCAGTAGGGATTTTTGATCTGCCGGAGAAATTCGGCAATCCGTTCCTCCTTGGGGAGCTTCGGGTCCACGGACACGTCCCGAATATCGGCCAGGGGCGTACCAGCAGAAAAAAGGGGTAGGTTCTTGGGCTGTTCCATGATTGCGTCCTCCTTTCAGCGTTTGAAGCGGTAGGGCAGCTCTGCGCCTCCGCTGTTGTACTTGTCCCGGATGATGCGGGCAAAGCGCAGGCCAACATCCGTCTCGATACGGCCCAGGTGAATGATTTCTTCTGGGCTGACGATGGACATACGCCGGATAAAAGCCCGATCGTTCAGTTCCGCCTCATAGGTCTTGATGAACAACGCCATACCGGAGAGCATAGAGGCTCGGAGGGAATTGGGCGTTCCCTGCCACGCTCCGGCCATCAGGGACAGCATCCGGGCAAAGGCTTCGCCGCCGAGAAGCTGGTGGGCATTGATAAGGGCGCGTATAGGAGCAATCTCAAAGGGTTCGCCGGTAGGCTCCCCCAGCGCCCACACAAATC
>CAMWTG010000253.1 GCA_947177115.1 uncultured Clostridia bacterium | reverse complement strand
GCCCATAGGCGGCCTGGGACCACCGCCCATCGGGGGACGGGGTCCTCCACCCATGGGAGGTCTGGGACCGCCGCCTCTGGGCGGACGGGGACCTCTGGGCGGGGGTGGAGGAGGCGCGTGCCGCCGCCGAAACCAGCGGCTGCCGGGACGGTGCCACCAGAAGATCGGACGGTATACCACCGGCGGTACGGTCATGGTGCCGTACCGGCCATACCAGCTGCTGTAACGGATGCCGTCAATGATGTTGAACAGAACGATCAGGAAGACCAGCAGGAGGATGACGGGGATCAGGGAAAACGCTATGTTCAGAGCTCCGCCGCCGGAAAAGCCTCCCGCCTGCCCGGCGCTGCCCAGAAGCAGATGGACCTCTCCAAACAGGGCCAAAGCGGCGGCATCATAATCACGCGCCTGCAAGCCATCGGCCAGGGCGGCGTCCACAAAGCTGTCGGACTGGGCGGAGATGCGGTCATAAAATATCCCGCTGGCCACAACACGGCCCCGCTGCGTTCCGGTATCCAAAAGAAGGATGGCATCGTTCTCGCCCAGCTCCAAGTCATAGGCCCAGCCATAGGCGGCATCCTCCAGGGTACCGTCAACGCTGCGGACGGTGACCACGGCCATGATGCACTCGTTCAGCCGGTCCCAGTTGGCGTTATACAGACTGAGAGATTTCTCCGCCTTGGAGGTAAGCACATTGGCCTGGTCAATGATATAGCTTTCGTACGCGGTGGTGGAATAGTCCGCCAGGGGGGCGCCGCCCTCCGGGACTTCCACCTCCGGCCGTTTGGATAAACCGTAGAGAGAGGACAGGACGATGGCCGCGATCAATACAACGGCGGCAAAAGCCCGGTTTTTCAATAATTTCATATGATACTTCTTTCCATGTGGGGGAAATTTGTTATAGAAGCAGGCATAGCGGATTTATAGGCCGCAGGCCGGTTACCCGTCTGTTTAGGCCCTGAGCTCCATCAGCTTCTGGCGCAGCTCGCCCTCGATGCGGCCCAGCTCCACCTCGGCTTCCTTACGCTTCTGTGCGCCGTCCCGCTGGATCTGGATGACCTCGTCCAGGGTGGAGATCAGCTGCTGGTTGGTGTGCTGGAGGGTCTCAATGTCGATGATGCTGCGCTCGGCCTCCTTGGCGGTGGCAATGGTGCCCATTTTCAGCATATCCGCGTTCTTCCGCAGCAGCTCGTTGGTGGCGTTGGTCACCGCCGCCTGAGCCGCCGTAGCCTTCCGGCTGTTCTCCAGGCCCAGGGCCAGCACCATCTGGCTCTTCCACAAAGGGATGGTGTTGACCAGAGAGGACTGGATCTTCTCCACCATAAGGGTGTCGTTATTTTGCAGCATCCGGGTCTGGGGTCCCATCTGGATGGACACCATCCTGGTCAGCTCCAGGTCATGGAGCTTTTTCTCGAACCGGTTGCACATCTGCACCATGTCGTTATAGGCCTGGGCATCCTCCTGGGCGCCGGTGCGCTCCGCCTTCTGGCGCAGCTCCTCCAGCTGGCCGGACTGGACCTCCGCCAGACGCTTTTTCCCGGCGATGATATACATGGTCAGCTCTTTGTAATACTTCAGGTTCAGCTCATACATCTGGTCGAACATGGCGATGTCCTTCATCAGGACCCGCTGGTGCTGCTCCAGCTCCCGGCAGATCTTGTCCACATTGACCTCCGCCTTGGCGTACTGGGTCTTCATGGCCTCCATCTTGTTGCCCGCCTTCTTGAAGAAGCCGAAGAACCCCTTCTCCTCTTCCTCCTGCCCGAAGTTTTTCAGCTCCATCACCAGGCTGGACAGGGTATCCCCCACCTCGCCCAGGTCCTTGGTGCGCACGCTGCTCAGGGCGCTTTCGGAGAAGGAGGCCACGCTCTTCTGGGCTGCCACGCCGTATTGCAGGATCATCTGGGAGTCGTTGATGTCGATCTTCTTGGCGAACTCGTTGACCACCTTTTTCTCCTCCTCGGTGAGCATGCTGTCGTCAATGACGACAGGCTTCACCTCGGGCTTTTCCGGCTCGGCGGCGGGAGCCTCCGGCTCCGGACTCAAGGTCAGGGAGGGGGCCTCCACGGTCTTGACCTCCTCGGGGTTCAGGGTCAGCTGGGGCATCATGCCCTCCATGTCACTCATTGTCATTTCCTCCGTTTATCTCGATGGTTTTGGCGTTTTTATGCATCCGGGCGCCTTCAATGCCGTTCAGCACCGACAGGACGAACCACGCGGCGCTGGCAAGATAGAAAAACACCCTGCATCTCGTCTCCTTGGCCTGCCCCGCCCGGTAAAAGCACGTGCCGGCCAGACATCCCTCCAGAATGGAGAGGACATAGGATAAAATAACGTCCAGCTTCATAAAAACCTCCCTTTTATGCTTACAGTTCCAGCTTGATGTCAGTGCCATCGGCGTTCTTGGTGGTCTGGGCCTCCATCCGCTCCCCCGCCAGTCCTTCCTGGGCCAGCATGGTCTCCAGGACGGAGATATCGGTGGAGATATCCAGGGCATCTGCGCCGAAGAGAGCGTCCAGCTGCTTCTCAAATGCGGTGACGATGGTGCCCATAATGTTTTCCACCCGCTCCTTGGTGCCGGTGATGTTGTCCCCGGATATGCCGGCGGCATCCATGCGGTCATAGGCGTTGAGGAGCTTCAGGGTGGTGGGGAGATAATAGTCCATGAACCGGCGGATCTGGGGCAGCTTGGCGGGTTCCGCTTTTACCTGGTCAAAGATCTTCTGGCACACCGTCTCCAGGCGGCGGATGTCCCGGGATATTTTCTCGTCCTCGATGGCGTCATCCAGCCGCTTCATCTCGCTGATGGCCTTCCTGCCGTCATCGATCATTTTGTCCAGCTCGGGGTTGCCGGTGGGCTTTTCCTCTTCTTTTGGGGGATCAGGGACCGTGATCTCGGTGACCTCGTCCTTGCATACCGCCTGCAGGAGCAGAAACGCTCCCAGGGACAGCACCGCCACAAAGGCGAAGTGGCCAGGCTTATACAGATCCCGCAGGACCGCCCAGACCACCCACACCGCCGCCGCGCCGTAGTAGGGAGCGGCGGACTTGCGTACTTTTTTGACTGTTGCCATGTTGGCCTCCTATGCCGCAGCCGCTTTTACAGCGCCGCAGCTGATATACAGACTTAGTATACTGCGAAACGAGCGGGAGGTCAAGGAGAAAAAACGCCTCCCGCACACCGTGCGGGAGGCAATATGCCGGACAAGATGAATGGTCATCCGGCCAGGTCTTGGGCCAGGATATATTTTTTCAGCGGTACATACAATACGCCCGCAATAACCAGGGCCAGGACAGTGTTGGGCAGCATGTAGGAGCCGTTATATACCAGGGAGTAAAAGCTGGGGCTGGTGAAGGTCATGCCCAGCAGCTCAGTGGGGGCGAGGATCTTATAGATCGTCACACCGCTGATGTAGTGGACCACGAACCGGCAGGCGCAGCCCAGCACGGTACCCGCAAAAATGCCCCACTTTTTCCCTTTGAAGACGCCCGCCAGTCCCAGCGGCGTGAAGGCCACCAGGTAGTCCAGAAGCATGGACTGCCAGCCCCAGGCGTAAGCGCCGTCAAAGATCAGCTGCAGCAGGCCGAATGCGAAACCGGCCAGCAGGCCGCTCTTCCAGCCCCAGCGGATGGCGAAGAGGAGCAGGGGGAACATGGCGGGGGTCAGAGAGCCGCCGTTGGGCAGCTCCATCAGCTTGATGTAGCTGAGCACCTGGGCCAAGGCCACCAGGATGGCGGCCTCGGTAAGGCAGCGCAGGTTCATGGACGAGCCGGACTTGCTTTTGTACTGCTTGACGTTGGGCTGGTTTTCATTGGACATGGTTTGTTTCCTCCTTTAGTAAGGTTGGGAAACACCGTTGCGGAAAGCGGAGAGGCGCGGGTCCGCTTGCAGCCCTGAGACAAAAAATCGTATGTCCACAGGGCGCGGACATACGACAAAATACACCTATTGTAATCGCATTCCTACGCCGGCATTACCCGGATCAGGTTCGAGGGACCGGACGGCAATGCGTCTCATCTCAGCCGGCGTGCGCCAGCGCCCCTTGGATTGTAGGGGAAGTATAGCACAAAGGACACGGGTTTGTCAAGAGGGCGGCCCTTACGGGGAGTGTCCAAACACGCAGTTAAAGGAAGTCAAAAACAGAAAAGGGGACA
>CAMWTG010000252.1 GCA_947177115.1 uncultured Clostridia bacterium | reverse complement strand
CCAGCATGACCACCACGGAAACCAGTCCCGCCGCCAGCATGAGCCAGTGCAGGGAAATCAGCGCCAGGATGCACCAGACGATCAGGCCGATCTGATTGATACAGCTGAAAAAAGGTTCCCAGGCCAGCCGCTCGATCTGCTTGACATTGGTGGTCAGCCAGGAGATGTACTCGCCGGTGTCCTGACTGTGATAGGCGGCGTGGCTCTTGTCCAGCAGGGACAGGTACAGGTCGTGGCGGACGGCGTTGTTCATGGCCCGGACGGCCCGGGCCTCAAGGACGCCCTCCAGCGCCGCCAGGGCCAGGTACAGGCCGTAGACGCACAGGTTCAATGCCGTCCAGATCAGGAAGCTCCGGAAATCCAGGTTGATGGCCGCGTCAAATCCACGCATCATGATAAGCTGTATCACCACGTAGACGCCCTCGCAGAGCAGGCCTACAGCGCAGGCCAGGGCGATTCTTTTCCAGTTCTTCTTTAAATAGTATTTCATGTCAATCCTCCGTTTTCTCTGTTTCCTTCCACTTCTCGCCCCGCAGCATAGGGGACCTGCGGTAGGGGGCGTTCAGGTAGCCGCTTCCGTCCGTAGTCAGCCAGCGGGCGAAGTAGAGGAAGGGTACCAGCGCCTCGTCTTCGCCCAGCAGATAGGAATGGATGATCCCGTCCTCGGTTTCCAGTTCCGCTTTGCTCAGCACATTCAGTTCTGCCAGGGCGTCCATCAGCGCCTCCGCCTCTGTTGTCTCCAGCCCCATGGGTTTGGCGATGGCCCCCGGCGTATAGCGGCGCAGAGAGTGGGCCGGGGACGGCTTGCTGTGCAGATACTCCAGCAGCTCCAGACAGTGGGGCCTTGCCAGGGCCGCAAACAGGCGGCGGCAGCTGCCGTTATCCGCCAGAAAGGGCTCCCAGCCCGCCTCCGGCTCCGGAAAAATGGCGGCAAAGGACATGTCGCTGGCCCGAACGCCGAGGATGATCCCATCCTCTGTCATGATCCGCGTCCGCCGCAGCCAGCGGACGGTTTTGCCGTCCTTCACGCTTTCAGTCTCGCAGCAAGTCTCATAGCCGCTGATGTCTGGCTGGTCGTCCGGCTTGCTGCTCATGAGCGGCCCGGCGGCGGCCCAAACCAGGCGGCATAGGCGGTCTACCCGCTGTCCCTGGGGGACTGTGAGCATCCACCGCCGCACGGCGTCCTCTATATTGACTTTTTCCCCGCCCTCTCTTCCAAATAGGGCGTCCACCGTGACGCCCAGTGTGTCGGCCAGGCTGGGCAGCAGCGTTACATCCGGCGCGCCGCCGCACTCCCAGCGGCTCACCGCCTGGGCGCTGATGCCTACGGCTCTCCCCAGATCCTCCTGGGTCATGCCCATAGCTTTTCTGAATTTGGCGATCTGTTCGCCCAGTATATTGCAGTTCATTGTGCGGCCTCCTTGGCTCAAGTGTTGATTGGATTATAGACCAAAGCTAGCTTGTATGCAAGGCAGGCGTTTTTGGGTAAAAACAATGATCCATTGTTTTTACCTGCCGGAAATGGAATACCGCCCGCCGGAGGACATGTCCTCCGCGGGCGGTGTGTCTTTACCGGTTTGGATGGGGGAGAGGATGGGTATCCATTTCTAAAAAGAGAAATGGCATGTGTTCTGGTCTTACGGCGCAAAATTTTCGGAAAACTTTGTATATAGCTGTACTATATTTCAAAATCGGGAATCACCCCGTTATGAACACATCTTACGATGTTTAATATCTCCTCGTTTACTCTGCTGATTCCAGCAGGTGTATTCATCCAATTATTCCTTTTCGTTGTTGTGTCATCTGCCGGACAAGGATATACGCTTATATGAGATGGAAAAAGATATTTCGCTATGCATAAACTTCGGCGCATATGATATGTTGTTGTCACCAGTAATACGCTTTTTACTTTATTAAGCCACATGGAACGCTGTAATTCCAAAAGTGAGCATATTATATTTTCTATTGTGTTTAGAGAATTTTTTTCCATAATAATGCTTGTTTCCGGGACTCCTAATTCCAAGGCTTTTTCACACATATTCTCTGCCTCAGTCATACTTTCACCTGAAAAGTCCCTTGTTTTCCCTCCACAAAGCATGATCCTTTCAGATCTGCCTGCAAAAAATGCTTCAGCCGCCGCAGGAACTCTATATTTTGCCGCCTTTACGCTGCCCAAAACAATAATACAGTCAACACTCGCTCCATTATCATGCAAGCCTTCAAACAAAAGACGATCTATCATGTCATTTGTTAGATTTTCTTTTGTGATCTTGGATACCCACATGCCTTACCACCTCTGCCCATCTTTTGAGAATTCATTCAAATCCATAGAGCATTTTCTGAAGCCGCATTGTCAAGGGAAGTGCAACAAATTCTGAACAGGAAAGCACTCGGCCAAGGAACGAACGCCAAGTCGCTTACGGAGACGGTTGTTCAAGGAATGAACTGCCGCCAGAAAATCCAGAGGGGAAACGGCGAGGAAATCGCATTTTTTAGGGAAATATTGCCTGAACAGGCCGTTGGTGTTTTCATTCAGACCGCGCTGCCAGGAACAGTAGTGATCAGCAAAATATACACGAGCATCCAGACAGCGCTCTACGTTCTGGTAATCAAAGAATTCATTGCCGTTATCCACAATAAAGGAACGGAGCAGGGATTTGGAGAATATAGAGAAAGCAGTGGATACAGTGCCTGTTAGCGTTTTTGTCTTGCGATCCGGCATCAGAGCGGCAACCAGGAAACCAGATCTGCGGTCCACAAAGGTTTGCGGCCACGCCCTTGCCCTGAGCACCGCGAACAGTATCGCCCCTCCCAGTGACTGTATTGAGAGCGGATATTGGCGGCTTTAGGGCGCTCATGGATGGTTTTGTGTCATGAAGGCGGCCTCAGGGCTCTTCCTTGTGGGGAGAAGGTTTGTGGCCTCCGCGGCGAAGGCACCTTTTGGGGATATCCAGGTCTCCGTGATAGATGCCGCGATATATTGTGGCAAAGCTGATTTGAAAAAGAAAATATTTCATCCAGCTTCGGATCATCCGGACACCGTTTTCGCACACAACGTTTCCGCCGCTGGCGGTACTTTTCTTCCGCCCCGCAGGCACTATAGCTGCCGTTTTTATGTTCCGATTAGGACCATGCAATCCATGCCCGGCACACGGATGTGCAGCTTATCCCGGACCGCCGCGAACCGTTGTCCGGTGAGTACGTCCATAGCCAGATGCTTGGGCCAGGGGAAGACCAGCTCCTCCGCCTCCGTGCTCACGTTGAGGACGGCGGCGGTGATCTCCGCCCCCTCCTCCCGGGCAAAGGCCAGCACATGCCCCTTTGCCCACAGCCATTGCAGGTCGCCGGACTGCATGGAGACCCGGTCGCTGCGCAGCTGCCCCAGCAGGGCGAAATGCTTTTGCAGCCGCCGGTCCTCCCGGCCCCAGGGGAAGGTCCCCCGGTTGAAGGGATCCTCAAAGCCCTCCATCCCGGCCTCGTCCCCGTAGTACACCGTGGGCGACCCGGGGAAGCAGAACAGCAGCGCCGCTCCCGCCCGCAGCAGGCGGAACCCCCGCTCCCGCTCCTCCTCCGTCATGCGGTAGGCCGCCCGGGCCATCCGGTCCTCCGGCGTCCGGTCCGGGCAGGTCCCCAGCATGGTCAGCACCCGGGGGGTATCGTGGGTCCCCAGCAGGTTCATGCCGCTGTAGAAGGCCGGACGGGGATAGTTTTCCCGGATGGTCTCCATGGACTCCTTAAAATCCTCCGCCGCGCCCCCCTGGAGGTAGGCCAGGGCCGCCACCCGGAAGGGGTAATTCATCAGGCCGTGGGTCTCCCGGCCCAGCAGGTACCGCCGCCGCTTGTCATAGGCGATCTTGTTGCTGCCGTCCTCCCAGACCTCGCCCAGCAGGAAGCTGTCCGCCTTCTCCTCCATCATGACGGCCCGGATCCTGGCGATAAACTCGTCCGGCAGCTCATCGGCCACGTCCAGCCGCCAGGCGTCCGCTCCCGCCCGGAGCCACCGGCGGATGATGGAGTCCTCCCCCTCGATGATGTACCGGATGTAGTCCGGATGCATCTCGTTGACGGCGGGCAGGGTCTTCACCCCCCACCAGGCATCGTACCGCTCCGGCCTGTGGAAGAAGGTTTACCCGTGGTAGTATGGGCTCTCGCGGCTCTGGGC
>CAMWTG010000251.1 GCA_947177115.1 uncultured Clostridia bacterium | reverse complement strand
GAACCGCCCCAGCCTGCGCTGGAAGATGTGCTGGAACAGTACAAGCCGGTTGTGACCGCCGCCATCATGGAGGATACGGCATACCGCAACGCCTGCGGCCATACTGACCATGAAAACGCTGTGATTGAGGGCAACGCCGCTGTGCGCCGCGCGGTTCTTGGCTCCGGTAATATGCAGCTTCTCAAACAGTATTCGGATGTGCCGGAGTTCCGCCACCGCCTGCATCAAGAGGTGATTGCCGAAACCTATCCAAAGCTCCATGAGCTTCTGCGCCCTCTCTCCCAGGACGATATTGACGAAGCCCTCTGTGCATGGAATGGGAATATGGACAGCAAACGGTCCGTAGTCCGCTATATGAAGGAGCATGGGCGGGAAAAAGATACCGCCGCATGGCTGTCCAGGGAGTACGGCGGTCCTGAACATACAAACCTGTTCATTGTCCGCGCCGGAAGCCCC
Source organism: uncultured Clostridia bacterium (assembly GCA_947177115.1). GTDB lineage: Bacteria > Bacillota > Clostridia > Oscillospirales > Oscillospiraceae > Pelethomonas. The sequence goes on along the minus strand of CAMWTG010000251.1, from coordinate 3,722 downwards.
GAAGAAATGGAACTGCCCTGGCCCAAGGTACAGCGCCGGATCGCCCAGCTTATCAAAGAGGACCGCTTTTTTACAGAGGCAGAACGGGACAATCTGGACGATATAGACCCTATCGCAATCCGGGAAAATCTGGCCCAGCGCGGCATTGTAAACGGGCAGGTAACAGAACCGGAGAAGCTGGACAATGACCCCTTTATTCAGCAGGTCATGGCTGATGTGGAGCGGCTCACAGAGGACGAACCGCGCTTTTCTGTTGTTATGACCAGCGATGCGTTTCCCGACCCGGAAGATGCGTTTGCCGTCTGGGACAACCAGACCAATGATTACTATACCGCCTCCGATGGAACGGTACGGACATTTTCAAGAGAAGAAGCTGCGGAGCAATTCCTGGCCGGGCTGGAACCACAAGAGATAAAGGCGGACCGGCAAGAGGAACCGGCACAGGAAACAGCCGCACCCGCTGCGGAAGAACCGGGAACACTTCCCCGCGACCCGCTGGCATCGGCCTATGGCGTAGGGGATTTTGTTTTTCTGGAAGATACCGAGTACCGTATCACCGATTTGCAGCAGGGCTATGTCCAGCTGAATGACCCTGCGCTGGCCTACCCCATTTACCGGACGGAAAGCAAAGAACAGTTTGAACGCGCCATCCGGCAGGACCCGCGCAACAGCGCCATCACCGACTATCTCCCCGCCGATCTGGACCAGTTTTCCCCGGATTTGCGGGAAGTCCTGACCGGGGAGGGCGGTTTGCTGGATACGACTGCAAAGGAGGATATAGCGGCGCTGCTCCAAAGCGGCGCAGGCAATCCGGCTGTCGCCCAGCATCTTTCCCAGCGGTTTTCCGGTACAGTGGAAACCATGCAGCTGGAAACCGGAGATACGGCGGATTACCGGGCCTCCGCAAACGGCATGGAAGTGGAGATTCTGCGGGAAAATGAAACGGTGCTGGCAACGATGTATGAAAGCTGGGAGCCGCTTGCCGCTGCCCTGCGCGCCCTCTACCAGCAGGAGCTGGACGGATTCTCCCACGAACCGGCAGAGCCAGAAGAACAGCTGCCAGAGGAACAGCCGGATTTTGGGAATCCCCCTGCACCAGAGCCGGAGCCGCAGATCACCATCACCCCCGTCACCCGTTATCCGGGCGAACAGAACCATCTGCCCTACGATATAGAGATTCATACGCTGCGCTTTGATGAGCCGGAACCTACCCCTCCCCAGCCGACAGCCGGGAACTTCCGTATCACCGACATTCACCTGGGCGAAGGCGGGCCAAAAGCAAAGTTCCGGGCCAATATGGACGCAATCAATCTCCTGAAAGAATTGGAGTTTGAAAACCGGCAGGCCACGCCGGAGGAACAGGAAACCCTTTCCCGGTATGTGGGCTGGGGCGGTCTGGCAGACGCTTTTGACGAGAGCAAGCCCGCCTGGGCCAAGGAGTTTGCGGAACTCTACGCAACGCTGTCCCCGGAGGAATATGAAGCCGCCAGAGGAACGACCCTGAACGCCCATTACACCAGCCCAACCGTTATCCAGGCCATTTATGAAGCGGTGGGAAAAATGGGATTCCAGACCGGCAACATCCTGGAACCCTCCTGCGGTGTGGGCAACTTCTTCGGTATGCTGCCGGAGGAAATGCAGGGAAGCAAGCTGTACGGCGTGGAACTGGATTCCATCACCGGGCGCATCGCAAAACAGCTCTATCCAAAAGCAGACATCACTATCGCGGGCTTTGAAACCACCGACCGGCGTGATTTTTATGATTTAGCCGTAGGAAACGTGCCGTTTGGCCAGTATTCCGTCCATGACCGGGCCTATAACAAGCTGAACTTCAACATCCACAACTACTTTTTTGCAAAATCGCTGGACCAGGTGCGTCCAGGCGGTGTCGTGGCCTTTGTCACCAGCCGCTACACGATGGATTCCAAGGATTCTACGGTGCGCCGGTATCTGGCGCAGCGGGCGGAGCTGTTAGGCGCGATCCGTCTGCCCAACAATGCATTTAAGGCCAATGCCGGGACAGAGGTGGTATCCGACATCATTTTCCTGCAAAAACGTGACCGCCCGATTGACATTGCCCCGGACTGGACGCAGACCGGACAGACCGAAGATGATTTTACCATCAACCGCTATTTCCTGGACCACCCGGAAATGGTGCTGGGCCGCACTGTTTCAGAAAGCACCCAATACGGAAAACAGGATTACACAGTGGCCCCCATTGAGGGATTGGAACTTTCCGACCAGCTGCACGATGCGGTTAAGTACATTCGCGGAACCTACCAGGAGGCCGAACTGCCGGAGCTGGGCGAGGGGGAAGAAATTGATACTTCTATCCCCGCTGACCCTGATGTAAAAAACTATTCCTACACCGTTGTGGACGGTGCGGTGTACTATCGGGAAAACAGCCGCATGGTGCGCCCCGACTTAAACGCCACCGCCGAGGCCCGCGTAAAGGGGCTGGTGGAACTGCGGGACTGTGTGCAGAAGCTCATCGCACAGCAGATGGACAGCTTTGTTTCGGATGCGGCAATCCGTGAAACCCAGGCCGAATTGAACCGGCTCTATGACGCATTTTCCGCAAAGTACGGGCTTATCAATGACCGGGGGAACCGGCTGGCCTTTGCCGATGATTCCAGCTATTATCTGCTCTGCGCGCTGGAAGTCATTGACGATGACGGACAGCTGAAGCAAAAGGCGGATATGTTCACCAAGCGCACCATCAAGCCCCATCAGGCTGTTACTGCGGTGGACACCGCCAGTGAAGCCCTGGCTGTTTCCATCGCGGAAAAGGCCGAGGTGGATATGGCGTACATGGCCGAACTGAGCGGCAAAACCCAGGAGGAATTGGCGCAGGAGCTGCGGGGCGTGATCTTCCGCCTGCCAGGACCACTGGCGGAGGGGGAAACGCCCCGTTATGTGACAGCGGACGAATACCTCTCCGGCAACGTGCGCCGGAAACTGCGGCAGGCACAGCGGGCGGCGGACAAAGACCCCGCCTTTTCTGTCAATGTGGAGGCGCTCACCGCCGCCCAGCCCAAGGATTTGGACGCATCGGAAATCGAGGTGCGCCTGGGCGCTACCTGGATTGACAAAGACTATATCCAGCAATTCATGTACGAAACCTTCCACACCCCGTACTATCTGCAAGGGAAGATTGAGGTCAAGTATGTCCCCTACACCGCCGAGTGGCAGATCACCAGCAAAAACGCCGTTGGGTACGGCGATGTAGCAGCCAATACCACCTACGGAACCGACCGGGCCAACGCCTACAAGATTCTGGAGGACAGCTTAAACCTGCGGGATGTCCGCATCTATGACACCGTTGAGGACGCCGAGGGGCGGGAGCGCCGGGTACTCAACGCCAAAGAAACCACCCTTGCCGCCCAGAAGCAGATGGCGATCCGGGAAGCCTTCCGGGACTGGATTTGGAAGGACCCACAGCGGCGGCAGACGCTGGTGCGCCAGTACAATGAGGAAATGAACAGCATCCGCCCCCGCGAGTATGACGGGCAGCATATCCGGTTTGCGGGCATGAACCCGGAAATTACGTTACGGGAACACCAGAAAAACGCCATCGCCCATGTGCTGTACGGCGGGAACACCCTACTGGCCCATGAGGTGGGCGCGGGCAAAACCTTTGAAATGGTAGCCGCCGCGATGGAATCCAAGCGGCTGGGCCTGTGCCAGAAATCCCTCTTTGTGGTGCCGAACCACCTGACCGA
>CAMWTG010000250.1 GCA_947177115.1 uncultured Clostridia bacterium | reverse complement strand
GGTCAGCACATCCACCTGCCTGCTCATCTCCTTCAGCTTCTCCTTGTGGCTGACGCCGAAGCGCTGCTCTTCATCCACCACCAGCAACCCCAGGTCCTTGAAGGCGGCGGCCACGTCCTTCTGGATCAGCTTGTGGGTGCCGATAAGCAGATCCACCTTGCCGCTGCGCAGATCCGCCAGGATCTGCCGGGACTGCCCCGGGGTCTGGAACCGGCTCAGGACCCGGATCTCCACCGGGAAGGACCGGAACCGGTTGCAGGCCGTGGTAAAATGCTGCTGGGCCAGAACGGTGGTAGGGGCCAGGATGGCCGCCTGCTTGCCGTCCAGGATGCACTTCATCACCGCCCGGAGGGCCACCTCCGTCTTTCCGTAGCCCACGTCTCCGCACAGCAGCCGGTCCATGGGCACGGGCTTCTCCATGTCCTTCTTGATCTCCGCAATGCACCGCAGCTGGTCATCAGTCTCCACGTAGTCAAAGGCATCCTCAAACTCCTGCTGCCAGGGGGAATCGGGAGAGAAGGCGAAGCCGGGGCGGCGCTGCCGCTCGGCGTACAGGGCGATGAGGCCCTTGGCCAGGTCCTTGGCGGCGGCTTTGGCCTTGCTCTTCTGCTTATGCCAGTCGGCGCCGCCCAGCTTGTTCAGTTTAGCGGCCCGGGCCTCGCCATCTGCGCCCAGTCCGCCGCCGCCGATATACTTGCTGACCTGATCCAGCCCGGTAGCGGGGACATAGAGGCAGTCGCCGCCGGCATAGACGATCTTAATATAGTCCTTCTCTATGCCGTCCACAGGCATCTTCCGGATGCCCTCGAACCGGCCCACGCCATGGGCGGAGTGGACCACCAGGTCCCCCACGGACAGGTCGGCATAGCTTAATATCTTCTGCCGGTTATCCTGCTTGGCTTTCCGGACGGGCTGTTTGCCGGAGGTACGGGCGGTGAGCTGGCCCTCGGTCAGCACCGCCAGAGAGATCTGAGGGTACTCCGCCCCGGCGGACAGCGCTCCCACGGAGATCCGGATCTCCCCCGGCCCGGGCATCTCCCCGCAGTTCAGATCCAGCGCCGCAGGGATCCCTCGGTCGAAAAGCATGCGCTGGAGGCTTTTTGCCCTGGGTGCGCTGCCGCAGAGGAGCAGGGTCCTGTAATCTGCGGAACGGTAGTGCTCCAAGTCGGCGGCAGCGGTCTCGATACTGCCGCCGTAGGCACTGAGCTGCTTGGCGCTGATGGACAGCAGGGTCCTGGGGGCCAGAGGGTACCGGGAGGTCGGCAAAGACTCCAGCATGCACACCGCGAAGCGTCCCAGCTTCTCCAGCCACTCATTCTGGGTGAGGAGAAGGGCGGTGAGGTCTCCGTCCTTCTCTCCGGCGGCCAGCAGGGACTCGGTGTCCTCTCTGGCCTGCCAGAGGACGCTTTTCACCCGCTCTCCTACCCGGCCCGTCTCACTGATGCACAGCAGGGCATGGGCGGGGAAATAATCGAACACGGAGGCCATCCCCCCGCCTGGCAGCAGTTCCATAGCGGGCAGCAGCCTGGCCTCGTCCAGATTTCTGGTCCGCCGCTGGGTCAGGATGTCGAATGCGCCCAAGGAGTCGATCTCGTCATCGAAAAACTCGCACCGCACCGGCTCCTCCATGAGGGGGGAATAGACGTCCAAAATGCCCCCCCGGAGGGCGAACTGTCCCACACCCTCCACCTGGTCGGCCCGGACATACCCCGCATCGACCAGGCGCCGGGGCAGATCCTCCAGGTCGTACCTGCCTCCGCTTTTCAGCAGAAGGGCGGCCTCCCGCAGCTTCTGTGGGGGGCTGGTTTTCTGCAGCAGGGCCTCGGCGGTAGCCACCACCACGGCCCCTCCGCCAGAGGCCAGCTCATAGAGGGCAGCGATCCGGCTGTGCTCCCACTGGCGGGAGATAACGGTCCCGGCCCGGACGAACAGCTCCCGGGCAAAGATCTTCAGGACCCGGGCGGATTCTCCTGCCTCCCCCATGAGGGTCTCCAGGTCGCCGGCCAACCTTCCGGCCTCGCTCTCATCGGCGCAGACCATGACCAAAGGCCGGCCTGTTTTGCAGGACACGGCGGCGGCGGCCTGGGCGCGGTGGACGGCGCCCAGGCCGGTAACGGCGGCAGGACATCCGCCGTTTTCCACAGCGGAGGCCAACGCCTCCGCTTCCGGTATCGATAGAAGGGATTCTAATAGGCGTTCCATTTTATGGGTACTCCTTTATTCTTCTTGCCGCTTCTGCCGGGCGGCCATCCATGCAGCCGGTGTCCCCTGCATTTTGTGGGGCAATTTTGTGCTCCGATACGGTATGAACAGATGATTTGTTTATCTCTTACCCGTATAGGCGGGGGAGGATGCAGGAAAAGGCCCACGCCTCCCCGGCAGGGGCTGGCGTGTGCCGTACAGGTTCCAAGTAAAATCCTACTGATTTTTCCGCCCTTTGTCAAGAGGGAAAAGAAAAGGTGCGGGGAAAATCCGTTTCTAACCGGACCATCCCCCAACAGCACATATAGTCGACACACTTGAAAACCGGTAAAGTTCGGCGATTAAAATGTGGCGTGGACTGCGTTGTCGTCCTTGGCGGGCGTCAGCCCGCCTGCGTCCTCCGTCTTGCCACACCGCATTTTCCTCCGCCTCCTTTTTACCGATTTTCAAGTGTGTCGACTATACTATGCGGGGCAGGTGATATCCACCATGCAGGGCATCGCATATCCTGACGATAGTTACAAGATCGATCGGGGAACCGCCTGTATGGCGGCTCCCCGCTTTTAGATACCGGACAGTGCGCTTACAGCGCGAAGTTGCCGTCCACAAAGACAGGGACCTCCCTGCCATCGTGGGTCCTGCCGGTAATGCACAGGTCGGCAGTGCCTACCATGAAGTCTACATGGGTAATGGAGTCATTGAGGCCGTGGGTTTTCAGCTCCTCCTTGCTCATGTCCTCGCCGCCCTTGATGCACTCGGCGTAGGCCTCGCCGAAGGCCAGGTGGCAGGCGGCGTTTTCATCAAACAGCGTCTCATAGAACAGCAGCTCCTGATTCCGGATGGGGCTGTCATAGGGCACCAGGGCCACCTCGCCGAAATAGGACGCGCCTTCGTCCAGGGTGGTCTCGGCCTTCAGCTTCTCCTCACCCACTTCGGCGTGGACCTCCACGATCTTGCCCTCCTTGACAACGAAATGGAACTTGTCCACCAGATCGCCGTTCAGGGACAAGGGCATGGAGGCGTAGATCACGCCATCGATGCCGTTTTTAAGGGGTGCGGTGAAGATCTCCTCGGTAGGCATGTTGGCAATAAAGTGGATGCCGGCCCTGCTCATGCCATCACCGCCGCCCCAGATGTGGTCCTCCGGCAGGCGGATGGTCAGGTCGGTGCCAAGGCTGTTGGTATAGTGGAGGCTTTCCAGACGCAGGGCATTGAGCTTGTCGATACGGATTTTCAGGGTGTCCAGGTGCTCCTTCCAGCGCTGGACGGCATCGCCCCTGCCCTCCACGCGGACGGCGGAAAGGATGGCGTTCCACAGCTTCTCCATGGCCTCCTCCTCGGGGCAGCCGGGGAATACCTTCTTCGCCCAGCTGGGCACGGGGATGGCCCCGATGCACCAGGGAAAGGCATTGGACATCTGCAGCTGGCGGTACTCCTTCAGTGCCGCACCGCTGGAACGGGCGGAACGGACCAGGCGGCCCTGATCCACGCCCTTCAGGATCTCCGGATCGGAGCCGCTGATGTGGAGGAAGGCCGCGCCTTCCTTGGCGTAATCGGTGTTAAAACGGACATTCCATTCCGGGACGGTGTCAAAAACATCATCCGCCGCATAGAAATATTTTTCCCGCGTAAGTTCGTCATCGCTCCACCGCATAATGACTTCACGGCATCCCGCCGCATAGGCAGCTTTCGCGCACAGCCGTGCGAACCAGGCGCAATCCACCGGGCAGCTGATCACCAGATTTTGCCCTTTTTGGATGTTTGCGCCCACTTCCACCAAGAGCTTTGCGTATTCTTCGAATTTTGCTTGCATCGTTTTCTCCTTTCCTGCCGCCGCTGCACGGCGGCCCTAGCACTGATTATATTTTATAGCAACCACCATAGGGGCGGATATCATGTTAAACCCCTACAAAATGGATCCCTCTGCGGTAAACCCAGGGAAATCAATTTTATGCCGGACTATCCCGCAAACAGCACAGGCTGTGTAGGGGCG
>CAMWTG010000249.1 GCA_947177115.1 uncultured Clostridia bacterium | reverse complement strand
CGATTACGCTGCTCCGCATTGGGAAATCCGCTGCTCTTTGCCGGAATAAGACAGTTCTTTTGTGTATTGGAACCAGTACCCGCTGCCGGGAACGTCCTGCAAGTAAATCGGATGGCTTTGGTCCGGCTCAATTTTGCGGCGTAAATCCTCAATGGCACAAGATTCATCGGCCCCGTAGCTGTTTGCCTGTATCCACAGCACCGTGCAGACCATTTGATAGGAAAGGCACAGCCGGGGATGGGAGAGGAAATAAACAAGGAGTACCAATTCCTCCGGCGTAAGCGTTGCGTTTTTTCCGCAAATATTGGCCCATCCGTTCAGCCGGTCCACGAAGAAGTCGCCCCGCTCGATTGGCCAGTTCCCGGTAACGCCAGCCCCGGCAAGATCGTCATGCCCATTGTACGGATAGAGGACCGCAGCGGCGTAAGCTGCCAGACGGGACGGCGATATGTCACTGGGAAGAAATAATGCCGCCTGCTGTTTCACAGGCCAGTTGTATTGTATCTCTGCGCTTCCCAGCGCAATAAATGGAATCGTGTGGCACTGCCGGTCTTCCCGCAAAAAAGCGGGAGATGGTCAATAAACAGTGACATATTCAAAATAATCAGTGAAAATCTCTGCTGCATAAGCAGATGATGTGCAACGCCCTCACTGAAGGTTGGTACAACGCGGTACTGCTTTTTCCGCATAGCGTGGGTAAAGGAATCCAGGAAATCATCCTTGATGCCTATTGCTAAAATATTGAAGTTCACACTTCACCTCCGAAAGTCTTTTGGGTGGTCTATGAATGGTCTGTCTGCAACAATGCCTCAATACAGGCGGCAAGTTCCTGGGGAGATATATCATAGGAGAGAAAGCGGTCTGAGGCGTGTTCTACCGGCCATGCATATTTTGTTCCTGCCAACCCCATCACGATAATTGCAAGCGAACACCGCTCGGCTGCTGTCCAAAAATGATTGGCATCATCAAACATACAGTTCAGATCGATCAGCGCAGCATCAAATCTGCGATGCTCCAGCAACCAACCGGCAATATGGAGATCAGGGGCCGCAATCACTCAGCCGTCCATCTTGCGAAATTCATCTGTAATTCGGTGCAGAAAGTTTTCCCGCAGTCCGACAGCCAGAATATTGTGATTCATCATGTACCTCCATTATCACGGCCCTGTGCTTCAAGATCGTGAAATAACTTCATCATAACGGTGACAGCGGCGTTATGGACGGGATCATCCAGCATCCCGACAAAATAAGTGTCCGCCAGACTGTAAATGACCATAACCAGGGAACTGAGGATGGTGGGGATGGTCAGCATCATTACTGCTCTGGAAATTGGCATTTCTTCAAACAGCCGGATTTTGTTTGGATCACTCATGTTGCATTCCTTCTGATATTGGACATTCTGTGGTTTAGCGAATCAGTCATAGTATGAGGCGTCCCATAATGGGAGAGTCAAGAGGGAATTTTGATTTTTATGCAGAAAAATGCCCGCGCCAGATGATTCTGACGTGGGCATCTTGCTATAAAATTGAGTTAGGCATCCTCCGTTCCCAAAGCGTTTGGAGATCTTTCCGGGCTTGTAACGTGCGGAAAGCGTAGCCTGTCACATGTTTCACCTCTTTTTTGGCATAAAAAATTGGATTGCTGGTCCAGTGCGGGTGCCTGCAATCTAATATTAGGGGGTGCCGATTCCAGATCCAATCAAATAAACCATGGACTTCTCCGGCAAATTGTGATACGATAATAAAAAATCAAGATAAGTCGGTGAAAGAAATGGAAAAGGCAGAAAAGGGACATTCAAGGACGGATCTGGCGGCCAACCAGCTGATAGAGCTGATCTTGGAGAAGGGCTTCCAGCCCGGGGACAAGCTGCCCAACGAATACGAGCTGGCGGCGCTGCTAGGGATTGGGCGCAGCGCGGTCCGGGAGGCGATCCGGCAGCTGGTGTCCCGCAATATCCTGAAGGTGCGGCAGGGGGCGGGGACCTTTGTAGCCCAGGAGACGGGCATCCCGGAGGACCCGCTGGGCCTGACCTTCATCGGGAACGACCCGGGGCTGGCGCTGGAGCTGAGCGATGTGCGTATGCTCATCGAGCCGGCGGCGGCGGAGCTGGCGGCGATCAACGCCACGGACGAGCAGATCGAGCGGATGTCCCAGCTGTGCGGCGAATTGGGGCGTCTGGTAGCGGAGGGGAAGTCCTATATACCGGCGGACCTGGAGATCCACCGGTGCATCGGCGAGAGCTGCGGCAACAGCATCCTGCGGAACCTGATGTACATCCTTTCGGACGCCTCGAAGATCGCCATAGAGATCTCCAAGGACCGCTTCCGCGGCGTGGCGCACGCAGAGCATGAGAAGCTGGTGCAGGCCATCCGGCGGCGGGACCCGGTGGGCGCGCGGTATGCCATGATCTCCCATTTGAACACCAGCCGCCAGCACTTTGCGGAGCAGAAGGAGCATCCCCGGACCCAGTCATGACCCCCGCCGTATACAAAAAGAGCATACCGCCGCCGGGTATATGCAGCCGCATTTACCGGCGGGCCGCGCGGTCCGCAAAGCTGTGGGCCGCGTTTTTTTGTTGGCAAAATCATCCGATGATTGTTAATCTTTCCTCAATCATCGGATGATATTTCGGCGTTATTCATAAAGCGGACACAAGAAAAATAGGGAAAATAGCCGAATTTTTTATTTTGAAGAAAAACTTCTTGCATAATTCGATAAAAAATAGTATTGTATGTGTAAGAAAATCATCCGATGTTTTTGAGAGGCGGTTTGCAAAGCGCAGACTGCAAGAACGCAAAAGGGGGACAGAAGCATGGATGTAAAATTTGCCTACTACACGGAGGACGTGACCCTCGACATCCCACAGGAAAACCTGATCGGCGTCCTTCGCCCGGGAGAGATCCGTCCGGCCCCGGACCTGCGGGCCTGCATTGACAGGAACCTGGACCATCCCATCGGTACAAGACCCTTTAACGAACTCTGCGCCGGAAAGAAGAAGGTCTGCCTCGTGGTCTGCGACCTGACCAGGCCGATGGAGACGGAACGGGTGCTCCCGGCGATCCTGGAGCGGCTGGAGCAGCACGCGCCCCAGGCGGAGATCACCATCCTCATCGCCCTGGGCACCCACCGGCCCCTGAATGAAGCGGAGATCGACAAGCTCTGCGGCCCTGGTATTCGGGAGAAGTACCGTGTGGTCAACCACGCCTTCAACGACGAATCAGAGCTGGTGCAGATCCCCTGCGGCCGCGAGGATATCCCGCCGGTATTCGTCAACAGGCTGCTGGCGGAGAGCGACCTGCGGATAGCGGTCGGCGCGGTAAAGCCCCACCCCATCTTCGGCTGGTCCGGCGGAGCCAAGATCGTGATCCCCGGTGTAGCGGGCTATGAGACCACCGGCTACAGCCACTGGCTCAGCTGCCCCCACAAGGGCGTGGAGGTCATGGGCCGGGTGGACAATCCTGTCCGCCGGCTCTATGAGTCCATCGTGGTCCGCGCCAATCTCATCGACTTCATCCTCAACGCGGTGCTGACAGAGGAGAGCCGGATCTCCGACGTGCGCTGCGGCGATATCATCCAAGCCCACCGGGCCGCGGTAAAGCTGGCGGAGGCATACTATATCCGGGACGTAGCCGAGCCTGCCGACGCGATCGTCGTAGGCGCAGGGAAATGGGCCGCCGACCTGTGGGTGGGCTCCAACGCGGTCTACCAGTCCGAGTTTTACCTGCGCAAGGGCGGCACGATCGTGCTCCTGGGGAATTTCCCGGAGGGGATCAGCCCGGTCCATACGGAGATCGCCCAATACGGCTACCTCCCTTACCGGGAGGCCCGGAAGCTGGTGGAGGGAGGCCCGCTGGCGGACGATCTGTCCACGGCGTCCCACCGGGTCCAGTTATGCCGGGTCCTGGACGCCCGGGAGGCGGAGTGCGTGCTGCTTTCTGAGGGCATTGGCCGGGAGGAGGCCCGGAAGGTAGGTTTTTCCTATCTGGACGATCCGGCGGAGATCATGGGGTATTTGAAGAGGAAGCATGGGGAAAATGTAAGAGTGCTGGCCATCCCGGGCTATAATTCCACGCCCATCATTTCCAGCACGCCCCAGCCCTGACGGAGAAAACAGCGGAGGTATTCTATGAGGGAAAAAACAATGAAAGCGCTGGTCCTGGAGGAGGCGGACCGGCTGGTCCGGCTGGAGGATTGGGCGGGCGCCGCCGCC
>CAMWTG010000248.1 GCA_947177115.1 uncultured Clostridia bacterium | reverse complement strand
GTCCCGGACGCTCCAGTCGTAGCCGTTCCCGCCCTCGTTCCGGCTGTTTTCCAATACCTTCTTGCGGATGGACGGCGGCATGGCCTCGTTGGGGCGGACGTTCAGAAGCTGAAGGATTTCATGGGGGATACGCTCCCGGGTGGCGCCATCCATGACGAAGCTGGGGAGCTTTGCCATGGAGTTGCTGAGGATCTCCATGCAGGCGTCCACGGCGCTGAGCTTCCTGGCGGTGGTCTCGTTTACCTCCGCCCCCGCCGCCGGGAGGCCCGCCGCCGTCAGCCCGGCCGCTGTCACGGCGTTTTGTACGCCGGGCCGGACAATGGCCCGGAGGCCGTTCCTTGCGCTCACAGCCCGTCACCTCTTCCGTCCAAACTATCCAGCGACCACCAGGCGATGGCCAGCACGCCTCCGGCGATGAACCCGGCGGGCAGGCAGATCAACCCCGCTCCAAGGGCCACCGCCCCGGCCCCAGCCAACAGCACCATGCCGGGCCCATGCCGGGCAAAAAATTCCTTCCATTGTTCCATGCGAATCTCCTCTCACAAGCTGTAGTCCGCCCGGTCTATCGCCTCCGCCAGGTCCGGCGGCTGGTTCCGGGCGATCATCCACACCGCCACGGCGATGATAGACGCCACCGTTGGGTCGATCCGGCCAATGGAGCGTTTTTTCAGGGGCTTGATGTTCCCGTTGCCGTCCACGTGACAGCGCACGTTCCCAAAGGTCCAGCGGAAGCAGGTGTTGTGTACATGGAGCAGCTCCCGCTTCTCCATCATCGTGTCCATCTCCTTCATAGCCGGGCTCATATTCTTCAGGTCCTGAGGGATTTCGATAGTCGTCACATGCTCCATGAGCCGCTGGGTGATGGTCCGGCTGAGGTAGGGGTCGAAGCCCACCATTTTGAGGTCGTAACGCTCCGCCGCCTCCTGGATGGTTCGCTCAACATCGTCATAGTCGATGATGGCCCCCTCGCACAGCCGCAGGAATCCGGCGCGCTCCCAGTCCCGATAGGGAACGTGGTCCCGCTTTTCCGCCTCCTCCACGGTGCCTTTCGGTCTCCAAATATGGGGGACCAGCACCGCCGTTTCCAGGCCCGGCTGGGGCGGGAACAGCAGCACGAAGGCCGTCATATCCCGGGAGGTGGAGAGGTCCACGCCGCCATAGCAGGTCTTGCCCCTTAGCTGCTCCAGCCACGTTTCCCGGTCCGCCTTCCTGCTGGGGCCCCATTGGCACTTGTCGTAAAGGGTCAGCGGCAGCCAGCCCACGGCCTTGGTGGAAATCCACTGGTTCAGCCTCAGCCAGCGGAACAGCTTCTCCGCCGCCTCGCTGAGCCTGGCGTCCCTGGCCTCCATGCGGATGTTCCGCAGGGACAGGTGTTTCCCCAGGGACGGGTTGCAGAGGAACCAGACGTTTTCGTCCCAGATGTCCACCTTGCTAAGATCGTCCGGGTCGTCGCCGAACACCGCCGTCAGGCCGTAGAGGATGGGCAGCCAGTTAGGGAGGTCCCGCGCCAGCAGAGCGTCCATGGCTTCCGGGAGGTCCTCCTCCGCCACATGCCGGAGGGACAGGACCTGGCGGGGGTCTCCATTCTCCGCCTGGACGCGCCGGAGCTGCCGGGCGTCCCGGATGGCCACGGCCTTCTCATGAATTTCCCAGCCGATGGACAGCCGGTCCGGGTCATCTCCGGCGGTAGTCAGCACGATCCACACGGGCTGTTTCCGTCCGGAGCCCGCGCCGGCGGTCATGACGTCCCACAGGTCCCGGCCGGGCTGGGCGTGGAGCTCGTCAAAGATGACGCAGCTGGGCTTGTACCCGTGCTTACTGTACGCCTCGGCGGAGAGGACGGCCATGATGCCCACCGTGACCCAGGCATAGCCGCCGTTCTTGGCCCGGATTCTCCGTCGGTACTCGATCCGCTTTTGGGACTTGCTGACCTTCAGCTCGCCCCGGGCGATCATCTTCGCCGTCCAGGGAGCCGTTTCCAGCATGAACACCGCCGCTCGGAACACAATGCCCGCGTTCTCACGGTCCGCCGCGCAGACGTAGACCTCCGCGTTCAGCTCTCCGTCACCGAAAAGGTGGTAGAGGCCCAGGGCCGCCGCCAGCTCGCTCTTGCCGTTCTTTTTAGGGATCTCCAGATACAGGTACCAGTACTTTCGCAGCAGTTCCCCAGCGTCCTCCTCCATGGTCCCGTAGAACTTCATGAGGGCGCTCCGCTGCCAGTCATAGAGGCAGAAGGGCTTACCGGTGTCGGTGGTGGGCAGACGGGAGACAAAGACACAGACGAACTCACCGGCTTTCTGGTCGAACCGCACCGCCACCGATCAGCCTCCCGCCTTCTCCATGGCCGCGTCCTGGCGGGCCCGAAGGCGGCGGGTGAACTCGTCATCCTCCTCCGCCGGGGCCCCGGCGGCGTTGACGACTGCCGCGGGGACCACGATCCGGCAGCGGGACGTGACGGACAGGCCCATGGACTCCGCGCACTGGCGGGCCTGGCGGAAGTAGGTTCCCTGGACGCCGCTCCATTCCCTGGCCAGCTTCTCATCGTCTGCCCGAATGGCCGCCGCCGCCTTTTTGTCTGCCTTCAGCCAGCGGTCCCGGGCCAGGAAATACTGGGCCAAAACATCCCGGTCCAGCTCGGCGTACAGTCCCGCCGCCAGGAGAATCTCACCCACTTCGTGGAACTCCTCGTGCAGCCGCTTCGGCAGCCACTTGGGCGGTGCGGCCTGCTCCGGGGAAGGCACATGGACCTCATGGTCCAGCCGTTCGTCGGTCTCTGAACGGCTCAGGTGTTTCCGGCCGTTGGCCGCCACCAGCGCGGTGGGCTGGCGCTTTCCAGGCATATTTTCAACTCCTTTCCGCTCCGTCGAGGGGGCCCGCCGGAGGTTGAACCCCGGTGGGGAAAATTTTTTGTGTGCAGGAGGGCCCGCGGTATTACGCCGTTTGGCCGAAACTTTCTTGACCGGGGGGCGGGTCCGCAAGGATTCGCGCGGGGCAGGCACGCGGGACGCCCACGCGCCCAAAGCTGCCCCGGTTTCCGGTTTCAGCGGCGCTTGTGTTGCCTCCGGTTTTGCCACAATTCCCGGGCCGTTTTGCGGCTGTGGCAGGAATGGCAGAGACTCTCCAGGTTCTCAGGGTCCGTAAAGACGGCCCAGTCTCCCTTGTGGTCCCGGATGTGGTCCACGTCGGTGGCGTACCGGCGCACGTCCCGCCGGGCGCACTCCCGGCAGAAGGGCTCCCGCAGAAGCTGGTCCTCCCGCAGGCGCTTCCACATGTCTGTCCCGTACATCCAGCGCCACGCCTGGGCCTCCGCGCTCCGCTGGTCCTTCTTCAGCGGCTGGTGGGCGGCGCAGTACCCGCCGGAGACCAGGACGCCGCACCCAGGATGGCGGCAGGGCCGAAGCGGTTTCATTGCCATGGGCTGTCACCTCCACGCAAAACAAAAAGCCCGCGCCGACACGTCCGCACTTTGCGAATCATGTGGCACAGGCACTCTGGCACAGGCACTCGTCAATATTTACGATGGACTCGGCTCCGCAGACCTTGCAAAAAACCGTCAGCTCCACGGCCCTGGTCCCTGGGTTCAGCTTCAGGACCTTCCCTCGTCCACAGGCTGGGCAAATCAGCCATCCGTTCTTTACAGCTAGTTTAGCAGGTTTCGCTCCGCTTTGCAATGGGCTCGCCTCCTGTTTTTGTAAAACGTGTCAGATATTCAACTACATTCCAAGATAGAATCATTGATTTAAAATAAAAGTCCCGTTTTCTGCTCGATGTACCAGGCGTAATAATAGGCCCCGAACTCGTTCCGCACGTCGTTCCGCCCGGAAATCGAAACGTTGTCCGGAATCTCGATCACGCCCGATTCATCCTTCCACCGCTCCGGCGGCGGCAGCTGGGCATTCAGGCTCCGGCTGCAATTCCAGAGCTTGGCTCCAATGGGCAGGATCAGGCCGTCCGTGGCCTCCTTGTTGAAATACTTGGCCGTCCGGCGGTAGCTGTCATAAGGCCCCCGGAGCAGAGGCTCGTCCTCCACGTTGCCGTACTTCCAGAGGTATTGAATCACCGCCGGCGGGAAGTCTCCATAGCGAAGGACGATGTGGAGATGATAGCGGTGATCCCCGTGGCGGCCCTCCACCAGGTAGATGTAATCAAAGGGCCCTCCCTTCCACCGCCGGAGCCAGGCAAGGAAGGCCCGCCAGACCTTGCGCGCGTCCTGGAACTTCTCTGGCA
>CAMWTG010000247.1 GCA_947177115.1 uncultured Clostridia bacterium | reverse complement strand
CTTGGCCTTGGAGGGCTTTTCCGTCTGGCGGATGCGCTCGATGCGGCGCTCCATGGAGAAGGCCCGCTTGTGGAGCTTGTCGTTGCCCATGAAAGCCCAGAGGTGGAGTTTGTCCGCCGCCTCCTGCAGCTGCTTGATCTTGGCCTGCTCCTTCTCGTACTGCTTCAGCTTTTCCTGGTAGCGCCGCTCCTTTTCAATGGCGTAAAAGGTGTAATTGCCGGGATAGAATTCGGCCTTGCCGTCCAGAATCTCCACCACCCGGCTGATGGTCCGGTCCAGGAAATAGCGGTCATGGCTGATGGCCACCACCGTCCCCTTGAACCGGCGGACGTAGTCCTCCAGCCACTCCACCGCGTGGAGGTCCAGATGGTTGGTGGGTTCGTCCAGCAGGAGGATGTCGGTATCCTCCAGGATCAGCCGCCCCAGGTTCACCCGCGTTTTCTCGCCCCCCGAGAGGCTGTCAAAAAGCTGGGAGCGCATTTCCGGGGGAATGGAGAGGCCGTTGGCCACCTTGCTGACGGCGGTATCGGTATCATAGCCGCCGATGCCCTCGAATTTTGCGGACAGCTCGCCGTAGCGGCGCAGGGTCTGTTCGCTGCTGTCCCCCGCCGCCATGGCGGCGGCTAATTTCTCCATTTCCTCCGCCAGCTTCCGATGCCTGGCAAAAGCGGTATGGAGCACAGCGTCCACCGTATAGCCCGCGGGATAGACGGGGATCTGGGAAATCAGCCCAACGCGGCTGTTTTTGGCGACAACGACTTCGCCCTCATCGGCTTCAAGCTCCCCCGTCAGGATCTTGAAAAGCGTGGACTTCCCCGCGCCGTTCCGGCCCAGGAGGCCCACCCGTTCTTCGGTCTCCACCTGAAAGGTGATGCCGTCCAGAATGTTGTTCCCTATTTCAAAGGATTTCTTCAAATTGCTTACGCTTATTTCTATCATTTCTATACCTATATTCTTTATCGTCCCCGCGGGATGGCCTTTGCCGCCCGTCCCGCGTCAAAATGGATACTCTCTCAAATAGTCCGCCATCAGGTCAAACCTGCCAAAGAAGTGGGACGCCTTCAGCAAAACCGCATCGCCGGGGGCAAAGAGGGCGGTCAGATCCTTTTTCGCCGCCTCCCGGCCCGGGTACCAGCGCACATCGGGACAGCCCGCCTCCCGGGCAGCGGGGACCATATGCTCCCGGCTCCGGAGGCCCACCGCCAGCAGGACATCGATCCCGGCCTCGCCGCAGGCGCGGCCAACGGCACGGTGGCCGGGGGCCTCGGCGGCTCCCAGCTCCGTCATGTCGCCCAGCACGGCGATCTTCTTCCCTCCCCTGTGCTGGGAGAGGATCCGTATATCCGCCTGGACGGAGCGCGGATTGGCATTATAGCTGTCGTTGATCATGATCCGGCTGCCGGGCAAATGCTCGATGCGGAGCCGGTTGTCCGCCGGAGCGTAAGAGGCAACGCCCCGGACGATCTCCTCTTTTGTCAGTCCCAGACGCTCCGCGGCCGCTACCGCCAGCGCAGCCAGCGCGGCCATGTGGATGCCGGGGGCGGGGATGTCCAGCGGATAGCTGTCCTTCTGCGTAAGGATGGTGCAGCGGACGCCGTCCAGGCCCAGGTCCTCCAAATCCACGATCCGGACCCCGCAGTCCGGCGAGGTGCCGCACCGGACCGTCACGCAGTCCGGATGAAGGGTGTTCAGCAACGCGTCATCGCCGTTGAGGACCGCAAGTCCCCCGGGCCGGAGGTTCTCGAAGATCTCCGCCTTGGCGCGCAGGATATCCTCGCGGCTGCCGAAGTGGGAGAGATGCACATCGTCAATAATGGTGATCACCGCCACATCGGGCCGGATGGCCTGCCCCAGGTAGCGGATCTGGCCGAATTCATCCATGCCGGTCTCGATCACCGCCGCCTGATGCGCAGGGGTCAGAGACAGCAGGGTCAGGGGCGCGCCGATGTCCCCGTTGAGGTTCCCGGGCGTTTTCAGCGTGCGGTACCGCTGTGCGAGGACGCCGGCCAGCAGCTCCTTGCAGGTGGTCTTCCCCATGCTGCCGGTGATCTGGACGATGGGAATGTCGAACTGATCCCTGTACCGGGCGGCGAGGTCCCGCAGGGCCAGCTTGGTATCCTCTACCAGGATATATGCCTTATCGTCCCGCACCTTTTCGGGCAGCTGGGCGCAGAAGCAGCCCGCCGCTCCCCGGTCCAGGGCCATATCGATATAGTCGTGGCCATCGAACCGCTCTCCCGCCAGGGGAATGAACCAGGCCCCTCCAGGGATGGTGCGGCTGTCGGTCGAAACGCCGGTGACCACCGTGCGTTCATCGCCGTACAGGACTCCCTGCACAGCCTCGCAGATCTGAGCGGTTGTCATAGGGATCATGGATCATTCCTCCTCGGTCCGGTTTTTGGCCGCAAAATAGGCATCGCACCAGTCGTGCCAGTTCTCCTTCTGCTGCTGGGGGCTGTACAAGGCCATGTCGCGGACATGGCGGATGTTCCGCCGCCTGGCCTCGGCGACAAAATTGGCAAGCTCCTTCCAGCCGGGCGCATCGAAGACCATCGCCGTGCGGATGCCCCGCCGCCACGCTTCGTACAGCCGGGTATGACCGTCCATCACGCACATGGACCCGTCCTCCAGCGCTGCCACCGGGACCACGATGTCCGCGGCGGTATGAATGAAATGCCCCACCGCCGCGCACTTCTCCCGGTCCACAGAGAACTGGGAGGGCTGGAGGCTGTCGATCTCCACCTCCCGCCGCTCCACAGGCGGCAGGCGCAGGAGGCATTTTCCCGTTTCATCATAAAATGTGGTGATATGTTCGGCGTAGAAGCGGAAATCCTCCGCCGCCTCCGCCAGCGCCGCTTCGTTCAGATCCTCCGCCCGGACCACCGCCTCATGGCCCGAGATGACCCGGAAGGCCCAGGGCCTGCCGTCCACCAGGAACGCGCCATGCTGGTACAGGACCTCCTGCGGAAAGCGGGGATCATCATAGGTATTGATTCGCTGAATGTCCATATTTTCCCTCCATGGCGGACAATTTCCCTACTCATACAGAATATAGTATAGCATAAGCGATCGGGAAATACAACCTGGACCGGCAATTTTAGCACTCGACATGCAAGAGTGCTAAAATTCACAGACCGGACATATTCTCTGCTATATTTGTTCATAATCAGAGTGCATACTATGGGCATAAACAAAAAAGAAATCGGAGGTTCTGAATTATGTTTGAAATGATGCCTTTTAATCGCAGCCGCGGCGTGGACCTGTACCGTCCCTTCCGGGACCTGGAGGAGCTTGAGCGCAGCCTGTTTTCTAACAGCGGCGTGACCGCCTTCAAAACTGATATCCGGGACGCCGGAGATGCCTACGTGCTGGAGGCCGACCTGCCCGGCATGAAGAAGGAGGACATCCACATTGACATCGATGGCGACCGCCTGTCCATCAGCGCTGAGCGCAGCGCCGTCAAAGAGGAGAAGGACGAGAACGGCGGCTATATCCGCTGCGAACGGTCCTACGGTTCCTTCTCCCGCAGCTTCGACATCTCCGGCATCCGCGGGGAGGAGATCTCCGCCGCCTATGAGGACGGCGTGCTGAAGCTGACCCTGCCCAAGCAGACCAGGGCCGTGCCCGCTAGCCGGAGGCTGGAGATCCAGTAAAACAATACGGTACGCACAGAAGCCGTGTCCGCTGTCCGAATGGACAGCGGACACGGCTTTCTTGCCCTCCGGCAGGCGCGGCAGGACAGATCCAATCAAAAAAAGACATGACATCCTTCCCCATATCGTGTAAAATAAGGCCATCAAGCGGAAGGAGCGAGGCCCATGGAATGGACGGAGACGCTGAAGAGGACCATCACCTGCCTGGAAGACCATCTGTTGGAGGAGGACCCGGCGGAGCGCGCGGCAAAGGAGGCCTATCTCTCCCCTCTTTATCTGCAGAGAGGGTTCAAACTGGTGACCGGATACTCCATGGCGGAGTACGTCCGGAACCGGCGGCTGTATCTGGCGGGACTGGAAGTCATCGCGGGACGGGAGAAGGTCATCGATCTGGCCTACCGGTACGGCTACGACACGCCGGAGAGCTTCAGCAAGGCCTTCAGCCGGTTCCACGGGGTCTCCCCCGCCCAGCTGCGGCAGCACCCGGATCGGCTGGTCCCTTTTCTTCCGCTCATCATTACACTATCGATTCGAGGAGGACAGGGCATGGATTTTATTGTGGAAAAAATGGACAG
>CAMWTG010000246.1 GCA_947177115.1 uncultured Clostridia bacterium | reverse complement strand
GCTTAACTCCCGTTCTTCCACCTGAGCGAATCCGCCCCTCTTCGTTACAGCCTCCGTAACATGCTCAAGGATAAAATGAAGGAAGGAACCTACCTGGGAGGCATCGAACCCCGCCGGAGTCCGCTCTCTGGCCCGAAGGCCGTACTGCATAAAATAGGCGAAGTGACAGGAGCTGATTTTATCGATCCGGCTGGCAGACATGCGGCAATTTTGTCCGTACAATGTTTCCACCGCCGCCGGGGAGAGCCTGCCGCGGTTCATCTCCGCAGCCCGCTCCATGGCAGCCAGTGCGTCCTGATGCCGCCCATCTTCCACAAAATAGTTCCACAGCGGTCCTCCCTGCTGGCTGCCCGCCAGTTCCAGGGCAGGCAGCGGCGCGGTAAGACGGCGGAATTCCACGCCGCCATCTCCGACCTCTCTCACGCCCGGCAGCAAAGATTTGGTCCGTCCCACCACAAAGGACGGACGCAGAGGCGTTCCTGACAAGTCTGCTGCCGGCCAGGAAATAAAAAGTCTTTCCGTAGGTTGAGCCAAAGCTGCATAAAGGTTCTGCAGTTCGATGTGAAATACATCCATACCGCTGGGAGCAAGTTCAATACCGGTTTCCAACAGCCGCTCCCGATCCTCGCGGGTGAACAACCCCGTCCCCGTCTGAACGGCAGGCAGTACATGGTCGTTGGCCCCCATCAGAAACAGGACTTTGATCCGGTGGCGGTCGTTGCGGGTGATCTGACTGGCCTGAACCTGATCCAGCGATACCGGGATGGTCCCAACATCATATTGGGTCAGCACCAATTTCAGCAGCCTGGCAAACTCCTCCCCATCCAGCGGCATATCTCCTAGCATACTGGCAAACTGGTCCATCACATCGCACAGGAGCTCCCACAATTGGCTGTACTCCCGTGCCTGCTGAAGCTGGCCCAGTTCCTCCAATCGGGCAGTGCGTTCCTCCAATTGTCCGGCCAAGCCTACCTCCTCCAGAAAATCCCACAGGACTCTGAGCTTGTCCGATGCTCCCGCATGCTCCTTGAGCCCCCGTGCCAGACGGCCCAGCGGTGCGCCTACCCGGCGGCGGATAGCATTGATCTCTGCCAAAGCCTCCTCCTGAGCAGTGGAAAACTCCTCCCGCCATCCGTCCGGGTTGGCGGTCCAGTCCTCCTCCCTGACCCACATGGAGCCATGGATGTCCCAGGTAATGACATAGTTTTCCAGTTTATCGCACTCTTCATCGCTGATCCCCGCTAGCCCGGTTTTCAGCCAGCGGAACATATCCTCATATTCATAGCCCCCTGTCACTGCGTCCAGCGCTCCCGCCAGCAGGCTCAGCACCGGTTTTTCCAGTACATCGCTGCGGCGGCTGAGATAGACAGGGATGTTGAAACGCTCAAACACATTTTCAATAGTGGCGGCATACTCATCCAGATTTCTGGCAGCTACAGCAATATCCCGAAAACGGCAGTTGGTAGTTCGGACCAGTTCCCATATTTTTGCGGCTACATACTCCGTCTCAGTAAACATACTTCCCGCTTTTACCAGCTCCACCGCAGCGCAGTCTCCCTCCCAGGGGCTTATGGGACTGAAAAAACGCTCAGCCAAATACGCCAGTGCGTTCTCCGGCGCTTTGGCCGCCAGCAGCTCCACCGCGCAGGGAACACCGCAGTCCGCCGCCAGCAGCTCTAGGCGGCTTTGGGCCCGGACACTCTGCTGGAATATCTCCAGATCACTGCCGTCTCCCAACAGGGTCACAGTCACCGACTTCGCCGTCCGCAGCAGGATCTCCAGCAGCTTCATCTCCTGAGCCGTGAAATACGTAAAGCCATCCAGATAGATATCTTTTCCCTCTACATAGCCGGACTTCTCCAGGCAATCCAGCAGCTTCTCCATCCGGTCTCGCCGGTCCACGCCATCTTGACCGAGCCGGGCAAGATATGCGGCATAGATCAGCGAGATATCCCGCGCCTTTTCCGCGCTCGTGCCAGACAAAACGGCCGCTGCCTCCCCCAGATCTTCCGGACGTACCCGGCAGGCGGTCAGCTCATCGCACAGCGCTACCAATTCCTGCAAAAAAGGAGCCCGCCGGGATGGCCGGGCATACACGGTCAGCTGAGACGCCGCCTCCCGCAAAGCCAGCTGCATAAGCAGCAGTTTTCCCCCCGGGTCCAGCGCCCCATCCGCCAACGAGCCTGTACGTTCCAGTACCCGGCTGGCCAGCTGCCGTAAACTCAGCACCTCTGCATACCGGGAGGCAGCTGCGCCGCAAACTTTGCACAGATCCAGCTCTGAGCCGTGAGAAGCATGTTCCGGCACCAGCAGTATAGCCGGGGTCCCCAGGCGCTTGATTTCTTCCAGCACCCGTTTGGATTTCCCCGTATTGGCCCGTCCCATCCAAATTCGAAGCATGGCCGTTCTCCCCCTGTCATTTTTTATGCGTATATTGCGTAGATGGCATCCTCTCGGTTTATCCCTCTTGGTCTGATAACAGTTTACCACAATTCTTTTCTTCACGCCACTTCTATTTAGGAATTGATATCCAGCGCACCGTAAAAACAGGCTGTGGCAACCGGCCGGCAAAATACCGCCCTCAGAGCATTACACTCCGAGGGCGGCACACAATGATTTGTTTACTTGCCGTAATAGGCCTTCAGGTACATATCCTTGATCTCACTCATCAGCGGATAGCGGGGATTTGCACCGGTGCACTGATCATCAAAGGCCTGCTCCACCATGGCATCCAGGGTATCCAGGAAATACTTCTCGTCCACGCCGTATTCCTTGATGGAAGCCTTGATGCCCACAGCCTTCTTCAGCTCCTCGATCTTCTCAATGAGCTTCTTCACGGCCTCCTCATCGCTCTTGGCGCTGATGCCGCAGAAGCGGGCGCACTCGGCGTACCGGGCCATGGTGTGGGGATACTGGTACTGGGAGAAGGTCCCCATTTTCGGGGGGACCTCGGCGGAGTTGAAGTCCACTACCAGGGAGATCAGCAGGGCGTTGGCTACGCCGTGGGGCAGGTGGTGGAACGCGCCCAGCTTGTGGGCCATGGAGTGGCACACGCCAAGGAAGGCGTTGGCAAAGGCCATGCCGGCCATGCAGGAGGCATCGGCCATCTTCTGACGGGCCTCCAGGTCCGTGCCATCGTTATAGGCCCGGGGCAGGTACTCGAAGACGTTCTTCATGGCCTTCAGCGCCAGGCCATCGGTGTAGTCGGTAGCCATGATGGAGGCGTAGGCCTCCAGAGCGTGGGTCAGCACGTCCACGCCGCTGGCGGAGGTCAGGCCCTTGGGCTGGCTCATCATGTTGTCCACGTCCACAATAGCCATGTTGGGCAGCAGCTCATAGTCCGCCAGGGGGTACTTCACGCCGGACTCCTGGTCAGTGATGACGGCGAAGGGGGTCACCTCGCTGCCGGTGCCGGAGGAGGTGGGGATGGCGACAAAGTAGGCCTTCTCCCCCATCTTGGGGAAGGTGTAGACACGCTTGCGGATATCCACGAAGCGCATAGCCAGATCCTGGAAGTCCACCTCGGGATGCTCGTACATAACCCACATGATCTTACCGGCATCCATGGCGGAGCCGCCGCCCAGAGCGATGATCACATCCGGCTGGAAAGCCGCCATGGCCTTGGCACCCTCCTGGGCGTTGGCCAGGGTGGGGTCGGGCTGGACGTTGGAGAACACGGTATAGGTAATGCCCAGCTCATCCAGCTTGTCGGTAATGGGCTTGGTATAGCCGTTCTGATAGAGGAAAGAGTCGGTGACCAGGAACGCCTTCTTCTTGCCCATGACGTCCCGCAGCTCATTGAGCGCCACGGGCATGGAGCCCTTCTTGAAGTAAACCTTCTGGGGGGTGCGGAACCAGAGCATGTTCTCTCTCCTCTCGGCTACAGTCTTGATGTTGATAAGATGCATGGGACCTACGTTCTCGCTGACGGAGTTGTTGCCCCAGGAGCCGCAGCCCAGGGTCAGAGAGGGGCGCAGCTTGAAGTTATACAGATCGCCGATGCCGCCGTGGCTGGAGGGGGTATTGACGACAACGCGGCAGGCCTTCATGGCGCTGACGAACTGGTCGTACCGGTCAGTGCGGTTGGGGTCGATGTACAGGGAAGCCGTGTGACCGATACCGCCGTCCTCCACCAGCTGCTCCGCGTTGGCGACAGCCTGCTCAAAGGTCTTGGCACGGTACATAGCCAGCACCGGGGACAGCTTCTCGTGGGCGAAGGGCTCGGAGATGTCCACGCTCGCCAC
>CAMWTG010000245.1 GCA_947177115.1 uncultured Clostridia bacterium | reverse complement strand
GTTCCCCACCTGGGGCCAGTCCGACAAGATCGCCAGCTACATCGAGAACGAGCTGGTGGTGAACATCGGCGACATCGTCAACGGCGATCCCGGCCGCTATCCCACCCTCCACAAGATGATCAACTCCGCCGAGTACAAAGCCTATAACAAGCTGTATACCGGCGATGAGAACGCCACCTACGCCATCTACTCCATCGCCGCCTTCGCGGATCCTTCCTTCGGCGGCGTGCCGGTGTACAACCAGCACATCCTTGATGAGGTCAACGGCGGGAACGTGCCCAAGACGGTGGACGAATTCCTGACCTACTGCGAGGCCGCGGGCTCCGCGGGCTATGTGGGCTGGTGGCCCCGGAACGATAAGCTGACCAACTGGGGCGAGATCGATGCCACCCTGGCCCTGCCCCAGGGAACCAGCATCCAGTACCCCAGTGTAGGCGGCAGCATGTCCGGCGTGGTCCTCTCCGGCCAGCTGGGGACGGATTCCGAGCATTGGACGGTCTCCGCCACCTCCGAAGCCAGCCGGGACGTTGTCCGGCAGCTCTCCCAGCTCCACAAAAACGGCGGCCTTGACCCCAGCATCGGCATCAAGGGCGACTTTGACGATGCCTATTCCGATTTCGGCACCGGCAAGATCGGTGCGGCCAACTTCGGCTTCGGCTATCCCGGCCAGTTCCGCGACTTCTATAAGACCGCCTGGCTGGCCGCCAATCCCGGCGCTGTTATCGATGATCTGACCGTGGGCTCCGCCCTCACCGATGGCGGCAGCTATGGCGCGATCTACCAGACCGGCACCTGGGTCAACTCCCACTACTTCATCCCCTATTCCAGCAAGAACCCCGACCGGGTGCTGGATCTGGTGGAGTTCGTGGCCTCCAATGCCGGACAGGACCTGCTGCACAACTGTGTGAACGGCCAGTACAATACTGCGGTGGGCGCGGACTACTGGAAGAGCGTGGATGAGCCCTATGGCTACGGCGATGGCCGCTGCAAGTATGTGTGGTTCAGCTATATGTTCAGCGGCGTGGAGTACTACGCCGACTTCGAAAACAACGACTGGTGGCAGGCCGTGGCCAACCCCGTGGACTTCAGCAACAACTGGGCCACCGAGGAGGATGCCGCCCTGGTGGACAAGGCCCAGGCCAGCATCTCCACCTTTGTGGACGAGGTCATCACCCCGCTGCCCGCCTACTACAACATGATCGCGCTGCCCGCCGAGGCCACCGACATCATCAACAAGCTCAAGACCGTGACCGATGAGTATCTGACCCAGTTCATCGGCGGCCAGCTGGACGTGGAGAACGATTGGGCCAGCTATGTGAAGGCTTATGAGGACGCCGGCGCGGCCCAGCTGGAGCAGATGATCAACGATGCGGTAGCCACCGCCCGCACCACTTACGGCGGCTGATCCCTTTATACCCTCTCTTTTAAAACCATATGCCCAACAAGCGCGCCCGGACCGGGCGCGTTTGTTGGAGTTGCGGAGATTTCCGGAAAGGCGGACGACATGAATTTTGGTGTGACCATTGAACGGGGCGCCGTGCCCTGGCAGATTTTTCAGCAGGACCGGTCCGGGCGGGCGGTCATTGCCCTGTCCGGGTCCTGCCGCAGGATCCGGCAGTCCTTTGAGCTGCCCCTGCAATTTGAGGAGATCCCCACCGGGGCGGTCACCGTCAAGGCCCGGGTGGCCCTGGAGTCCAGCGGGGAGAGCGTATGCCCCTGGACGGAATGCCGGGTGGGGGAGGACCTGCGCTGGAGCGTTGAGTTCTCTGTCCCCGCCGGAGGGCTGTACCGGATCGAGACCTATATGGAGTACGATGGCTGGGACGGGCTGTCCTCCACCCGGGGGGACATGGTCCACCACATCGGCGTGGGGGACGTGTTCGTGGCGGCGGGGCAGTCCAATGCCGCCGGCCGGGCCAAGGGGCCCGTGGAGGACCCGCCGGAGCTGGGGGTCCACCTCCTCCGTCCCAGCGGCCGCTGGGATCTGGCGGTCCATCCCATGGGCGAGACCACCGGCGCGGTCCATCTGGGACATTTTGAAAACCACAATCCGGGCCACTGCCCCTGGCTCCACTTTGCCAAGATCCTCAAGCGGGAGCTGGGCTATCCCATCGGCATCGTGATGAGCGCCTACGGCGGCGCGCCCCTGCGGTGGTGGAATCCGGAGGAAAACGGCTCCCTTTACTTCAACATGCTCCGCCAGCTGGGGGACTACCGCCTCCATCCCCGGGGCATCCTCTGGTACCAGGGGGAGGCGGAGGGCTATGAGGAGGGGGCGGCGACCTACCTGGACCGCTTCGCCGCCTTCATCGGCGCGCTCCGGTCCGACCTGGGCCAGCCGGAGCTGCCGGTAGTCACCGTCCAGCTCAACCGCTGCATGACCCCCTGCGATGAGGCCCTGGACCGCCAGTGGGGCATGGTCCGGCAGGCCCAGCGGGATGCCGCAAGACGGCTGGACCGGGTGTGGGTGGTCCCCTCCATCGATCTCTCCCTCTATGATTTCATCCACAATTCCGCCCAGAGCAATCTGGTGGTGGGGGAGCGGGCCGCCCGGTGCCTGCTGGCGGAGGCGTACGGCAGGGACCTGGAATGGCGGGCGCCGGAGGCGGAGGCGGCGGTGCGCCTGGCGGAGGACAGGGTTGCGCTGCGCTTCAAGCGGGTATATAATTGGCTCAACCCCTTCGAGGTGGCCCCCGCCCTGCTGCCCTTCGAGGCGGAGGATGGGCAGGGCCTGGTGCGGCCCTCCGCCTATACCACCGGGCGGGATACCCTGGAGCTGATCTTCCCCCGGCCTCTGGGGGAGGGGGCTGTGCTGCATGGGGCATGGCGGTGCGACCCGGGGCCGTGCGTGCCCTGCGACTGCATGCGGCTGCCCATGCTGGCCTTTTACGGCCTGCCTGTCGAAGAATGCTGAGAGGAAAAATATATGGATCCCTTTGTTTACTCTTTTCGATTTTGCTGCGACCCGGACTACAATGACCGGCGGGAGCTGGAGAGCCTGGACCGGTTCATCCCGGAGGCGCGGGTGGACGATGTGGCGGTTTTCTGCAACGTGGAGGAGCTGAATACCGGACACATGACCCTGGCCGAGCAGGACCGCTGGCTTCGGCTCCTGGCGGATGTGGAGGAGACGGCGGCGCGGCACGGCGCGGCGGTGTCCGTCAACCATTGGCACAGCATCATGCACGCGGATCTGGGCAAGAAGATGAGCCCGGAGCTGCCCTTCCGCCCCATGGTGGATCCGGATGGCCGTCAGGCGTCCTTGTGCGTCTGCCCCCTGGATGAGGCGTGGCAGGACCATCTGGCGGAGCTCTATGCCCGGTATGCCGCCCGCCGCCCCCATATCCTCTGGGTGGAGGACGACTTCCGTTTCCACAATCACGCGCCGCTGCGGTGGGGCGGATGCTTCTGTGAGGCCCACATGGCCCTCTATTCCCAAATGGCCGGCCATCCGGTGACCAGGGAGGACTTCGTCCGGGGCGTTCTCCGGCCGGGAGAGCCCCACCCCTACCGGAAGATCTGGCTGGACGCCTGCCGCCGGACCCTGACGGAGGTGGCGGCGAAGCTGGAGCGGGCGGTCCACGCCGTCAGCCCCGGGACCCGGCTGGGGCTCATGAGCTCCCTGCCCCAGGTCCACGCGGCGGAGGGCCGGGACTGGCACGGCCTGCTGCGGGCCTTCGCCGGGGCGGACCAGCCGCCGGTGGACCGCATCCACCTGCCCGCTTACTCGGAGACCGCCCCCTGGCGGTATATGCTGGGCTTCAATATGGTCTCCATGGCCAACCGGGCCCAGCTGCCGGAGGATACCCTGGTGTACCCGGAGCTGGAGAATTACCCCTACTCCCGGTTTGCCAAATCCCTGGCCTTCACCCGGTTCCAGCTTCTGAGCAGCCTGCCGCTGGATCCGGCGGGCATGACCATCGACCTCTACGACCTCAACGGCAACGGCATCGTCTGGGCGGAGGGGTATCAGGACATGCTGCGCCAGGTAAAGCCCTTCCTCAATGAGATGAAGGAGGGGGGGAGCTTTGCCAAGCAGCCCCTGGGAGTGCGGGTGCTGCTCAGCCAAGATTCCTCCTACACCCTCCACACCCGGCGGGGGGAGGAGATGGAGGAGCTCTATCCTCAGGAGACGTTTTTTGCCGGGTATCTCTCCGCCTGCGGCGTGCCCTTCCGCTATCAGACGGAGGTCCCCGCCGGAGAGGTCGCCGCTGTTTCCGGCCAGTATCTGCGCGATCTGGAGGAACCGGATGTGAGG
>CAMWTG010000244.1 GCA_947177115.1 uncultured Clostridia bacterium | reverse complement strand
GGTCGTGGGTGACGAGGACCGCAGCAGCGCCCAGCTTCGCCTGAATATCCCGAAGCAGGTCCAGGATCTGCGCCTGGATGGTCACATCCAGCGCGGTGGTCGGCTCATCGGCAAAGAGGATCCTGGGTCCGGCGGCCAGCGCCACCGCCATGACGGCCCGCTGCCGCATCCCACCGGAGAGATCGTGGGGATACCGTCCGTACCGGTCCTCTCCCCCCGGGATGCCCACCAGATCCATCAGCTCCAGAGTCCGGCGGCGCACCGCCGCCTTTTCCAGCCCGGGCCGGTGAACCCGCACCGCTCCGGCGATCTGCGCCCCCACGGTCATAGTGGGGTCCAGAGCAGTCAAGGGGTCCTGGAACACCATGGAGAACAGCCGCCCCCGCAGGCGCTCCATATCCCGCTGGGTGTAGTGGGTGATGTCCGCCCCATCCGCCAGGATGGTCCCGGACTTGATCCATCCGTTTTTAGGCAGCAGCTTCATGATGGACCGGCACAGCACGCTCTTCCCGCAGCCGGACTCCCCCACAATGGCCAGCACCTCGCCGGGATGGAGGGAAAAGGACGCGTCCCGCACCGCCTCCACCTCTCCCTGGGGCGTGCGGAAACTGACGGACAGATTTTTGATTTCCAATAATGCAGACATAGGCAGTTTCCTCAAAAAACGGGGAAGAAGGGGCTGCAGCCAGCCCCTTTTTCCTGTACTATTGTTCCAGGGTCCACTCCGTGACATTCCAGAATATCCCCACGCCGTGGTGCCCCAGAACGGTATCCGGGGCGATGCCCTTCAGCGCGGAGGAGGCCACGTAATCCGCATCCACATAGCAGATGAAGGCGAAGGCGGGATCATCGGCCAGCGCGGCCTGGAAATTGGCGTAGGCTGTTTTCCGCACGACCGGATCATCGGACTGGCGGGCCTCGGTAAGATATTGGTCCACCAGGGCGTTGGAGTAGCCGGAGTAGTTGGCCCCCTTGCCGGTGCCGAAGACTTTGTAAGTGTGGTCATCGGCATCGAAGGGGCTGCCCCAGCCGATAAGGTAGGCCATCTGCCCGGCCCAGTCCACCTTGGCGGGGACCTCCACGGTACAATTGATGCCAATCTCCCGGAGCTGCTGAGCGGCGGCCTGGGCCATGTCCAGCCGAACCTGGTCCCCCGCGCCTACGCTGATAACAAAGCCGACCTCTTGACCGTCCCGCTCATAGAAGCCGTTCGCCCCCATAACGCACCCGGCCTCCTCCAGAATGGCCTTTGCCCGGGCGGGGTCATAGCTGTACTGCTCCACATCCTCGCTGTTGTAGATATTCCGCTGAAGGGGGCCGTAGGCCGTCACACCGTGGCCAAGGACCACCGCGTCCAGGATAGCCTGCCGGTCAATGGCGCAGCAAATGGCGGGGATCAGATCCCGGTTCCCGGTCCAGTAAGGGTTTTGGAAGTTGAAAAGGATGCCCCGGTAGTCGGAAGTTTTCATATGATAGACGGTGCAGCCGTCCTGCCCCGCGAAGTTTTCCGCGTCCTTGGGCGTCAGATGGGCCAGAGTCAGCTCCCCGGCCTGCATCTGGACAGCCTTCGCGTTGTCATCGGGGACAATCTTGAAAATGATGGTTTCAATATTGGCGGGATCCTTGAAATAGTCCGCATTCTTCGTCAGGGTGATGGCCTGCCCCTCGTCCCAGCTCTCCAGCTTGTAGGGCCCGGTGCCCACAGGGGCGCGGAAGAAAGCGGACTCCTGCATGTCTTCGCCCTCCAGCAGGTGCTTTGGCAGCACGGCCATGGTCATATAGTCCAAAAAGGCCACATTAGGCGCGGACAGGCGGAAGGCAATGGTGTGCCCGTCAATCACGGTGATCTCCTCTACGTCCTCATAGTTGGGTGCATTCTCAGAGCCGTTTTCCGGAGCCATGATGGCCTCAATGGTGAATTTTACATCCTCCGCGGTAAAGGGCTCGCCATCATGCCACTTGACGTTTTCCTCCAGGTAAAAGGTATAGGTGCAGGTATCCTTGTCAAAGTCCCAGTTCTTTGCCAGTCCGGGAACTACCCGGTTCTCCCCATCGTGGGCGGTCAGGCCGTTGAAGAGCAGGATGTTGATCTCGCCATGCTCGTCCATGGCGGGATTGATGCGGGTGTAGTCGCCGCTGGCGTAGATCAGGGCGCTGCCGCTCTGTCCGCCGCTGCCGCCGCAGGCCGTCAGGCCCATAAGCAGCGCCGCCGCCAGCAGCAGGGGCAGGAAATGTTTTCTCATCAGTTGTTTTCCTCCTTTGGGTCGGTCTGTGGTCTTCGGTCAACTGCCGCTTATTATAGTGCGCCGGTTTTCCCCGCGCAAGCCGGGTGGGGGGATAGTTTTTCAAAAAAGTTTCAGCATACCCCCTCTGCGGGGACGCAGCGCACCAAAACCGCAAAATTTGCCGGACAGCGTTGATTTACCCTCCGGCGGGTGGTATACTATCTCCGGATAACTTTGACAGCGGGAGGCGGCATCATGTCCTTTTCCAGCGAGGTAAAAAACGAATTATGCCGGGCGGGGCTGGACCGGTCCTGCTGCGCCAAGGCGGAGGCCTATGGCGCGCTGCTGTATGGCAACACCTTTACCCCCCGGGAGGTTCGGCTCATCACCGAGAGCGAGAGCTTTGCCAGGCGGCTTCCCCTGCTGCTGGACCGGGCTTTCGGCCTGGCGTTCGACCGCTTGCCGGGAGAGGGGGAGCGGAAGTACATTTTCCAGCTCACCGATGAAAAAAAGATCCACCGGATCATCGATGCCTTCGGCTTCGACTCCCGACAGAGCCCGGTGCTGCACATCAACTTCGGACTGCTGGAAGAGGAATGCTGCCGGGCGGCGTTTCTGCGGGGAGCATTCCTGGCAGGCGGAAGTGTGACCGAGCCCAGCAAGCGCTACCACCTGGAACTGGTCACCAGCCATGCCCAGGCCAACCGGGAGCTGTTGGCTCTGCTGGCCGATATGGGACGCCAGCCGGGACAAGCCGTCCGCAACGGCAGCCAGGTGACCTACTTCAAAAACAGCGAGCAGATCGAGGAGCTGCTGACCCTCATGGGCGCGCCGGTGTCCGCTATGGAGCTGATGAACACCAAGGCGGAGAAGGAGCTGCGCAATGGTGTGAACCGCCGGGTGAACTGCGAGGCTGCCAACCTGGACAAGGCGGTGGACGCCGCACAGGGACAGCTGGAGGCTATCCGGCGGCTGTATGCGCTGAACCGGGTAGAGAGCCTGCCGGCGGCGCTGAAGGAGACCATCGTACTGCGGGAGGCTTATCCGGAGCTGACCCTGAGCCAGCTGGCGGAGGAGTTTGATCCGCCCATCACCAAGAGCTGTCTCAACCACCGCCTGCGAAAACTGATGGAGCTGAGCAAAATATAGAGGAAGGGCATCACTATGAAGATCACCGCATTGGTAGAAAATAAATCCAACTGCGACCTGACACCGGTACACGGCCTGTCGCTGTATATCGAGACGGAGCGGCACAAGCTCCTGTTTGACTTGGGACCAGACAATACCCTGCTGAAAAACGCGGAGAAACGCGGCATTGATCTGGGGCAGGTGGACACGGTCGTTATCTCCCATGGCCACAGCGACCACGGCGGAGCCCTGGCGGCTTTTCTCAAGGTCAATCACACCGCGAAAATTTATATACAGCGGCGGGCTTTCGAGGGCCATTTTTCCAAATCGCTGGGCTTTTTAAAGGTCCCGATCGGCCTGGACCGGAAACTTGCAGAACATCCGCAGATGATCCTTCTGAACGGAGAGCACCGGATCGATGAAGAGCTGCTGCTGTTTACCGTGACAAATACGTCAAAGTTCCATTCCACGGCCAATGATACACTTTATGACGAGCAGGGTCCGGACAGCTTTGCCCATGAACAGGATCTGATGATTTTTGGAGAGAAGAATGCACTGATCATGGGCTGCGGGCACTGCGGCATTGTCAATATTCTGGAGCAGGCAAAGAAGTACCGGCCCCAGCTCTGCATCGGCGGCTATCATCTCCGGATCCCTGTCACAAAACGCACCGTGCCGGAGGATATTCTAGAAGGCATTGCCAACGAGTTGAGGCAGTACGATATAGCGTTTTACACCTGTCACTGTACGGGAGATGAAGCCTTCCCAGATTTAGCGGAGCGGGTGTCCGGTATGCGGTATCTGGCCTGTGGGGATGAGATCGTTATATAAGCTTTTGCTTTTTTGCCGCCTCGCCGGCGGCGGGGCCTTCTTTTCCCTTGTGGGAAAAGAAGCAAAAGCACCCTCAAGGGACTT
>CAMWTG010000243.1 GCA_947177115.1 uncultured Clostridia bacterium | reverse complement strand
CTATTATGGGAATGACGTCCATCGGCCTGAGCCACATTGATGAGAAAGCCCGGGTGCAGGATTGTCTGGACAAGATCCATACGGCCTCCGCTCACCTGATGAGCCTGGTCAACGATGTGCTGGACATGTCCCGGATCGACAGCGGAAGGATGACCCTCAATGCGGAGCGGTTTTCCCTGGCGGATCTGGTCCACGATGTGGTGGTGATCGTGCGTCCCCAGGCGGAGCAGAAGGGGCAGGAGCTGGTTTTTGACATCGGCCGGATCGAGGAGGAGAGCCTGGTGGGCGATCCTCTCCGCCTGCGGCAGATACTGGTCAATATCATCAACAACGCGGTAAAGTATACCCAGGACGGCGGAGCCATCCTGGTCCGCTTCTCTCAGCGGCCTGCCGGGAACGGCAGGGTGTGGCTGGATTTCCTTTGCGAGGACAACGGCATCGGTATGAGCGAGACGTTTTTGCAGCGGATATTTCTCCCCTTTGAGCGGGTGCGCAGTGATGCGGTGGATCAGATCGAGGGCACCGGGCTGGGCATGTCCATCGTTAAAAGTCTGGTGGACAGCATGGAGGGGCGGATCAGCGTGGAGAGCCGGGAGGGGGAGGGCAGCCGATTTACGGTGGAACTGCCCCTGCCCGTCTCTCCCCAGGATCATGCGGCGCTGCCTGCGGGAGCCGGCGTACTGGTGGCGGAGAGCCTGGACGGCCGGGCGGACTTGCTGGAGGGCTGCCTGCGGGAGGCCGGTCTGGAGCCGGTGCGGGTCAGGGCAGGGATGGAGGCCGTCACCTGCCTGACAGAGGCGCGATACGAAGGGCGGATGCCCTGCGCCATGCTGTTGGGCCAGGAGCTGCTGGATATGCAGGCCCTGGACGCGGCGGCCCATGTGCGGCAGCTGGCGGGGCAGGAGTTCCCCATTCTGTTGGTCTCGGAAGGGGACTGGGCCCAGATGGAGTACCGGGCCGCCCGGTCCGGCGTTACCGCCTTTGTGCCCTGCCCGCTGTTTCCCAGCCGCCTGCTGAGCACTATCTCCCGTTATACCTGCGGCGCGGGAGAGGACGGCGGCACGGCAGGGGCCCGCGATGCGGATTATGGCGCTTACCGGGTACTGCTGGTGGAGGATAACGAGCTGAATCTGGAGATCGCCTCGGCGCTGCTGGGTATGACCGGTATCCAGGTGGAGACCGCCGGAAACGGACGGGAGGCGGTGGACAAGTTTACCGCTGCGCCGGAAAATTACTATGATATTATTTTTATGGATATCCAGATGCCTGTTATGAACGGATATGAGGCCGTACGCTGTATCCGGAGCCTGGACCGGCCCGATGCAAAGCAGGTCTGGATCGTGGCGATGACGGCCAACGCCTTTGTAGAGGATGTGCGTCTGTCAAAGGAGGCGGGTATGAATGAGCATGTCTCCAAACCGGTGGATCTGGAGCGTTTGCAGGATGTGCTGGGCAGGCGCTTTATCCGGGGGAATGAGTAGTGGGAGCGTGCGGCGGAAAGAAGGGGGGTAGGAGATGCAGCCATACCAAGAGGAATACCTTGCCAATCTGAAGGAGATCGCCGCGCTTACCGCCCGTAAGAAGCCGGACGGTCTGTCCTTCGCGGCCTATGAGCTGCGGCTGCGGCAGAATGAAGGCCTGGTCCGGCAGCGGGTGAAGCGGAATGTGGAGCTGCTGCGGGGCGGGCTGGTGCCTGCGCTGGACCACTTGTTTGAGATCGGCGAGGAGCAGCTGCGGGAGCTGTCGGAATTTGCCGCCTGTTTGATGGACAGTGCAACGCTGGATATGGGACTGTTCCGCCTGATCCATCAGGCCCTTCTGACGCTGGCCCGGCGGAAGGGCGACCGGGCCGCCGCCATTCGGGAGCTGTACTGGCTGGGCATGGGCTATTACGGGCTGTGCAGCGGTTTGGCGGGGCTGGAGCTAGAGCTGGTGGAGAAATATTACAGCCGGATGCGGCTGTGCTTCACCGAGGCGGCGGCCTATCTGAAATATTTTGACGAGATCGAGGACACGGAGACCAGGGGATATATCCTGCGCTCCCGGGGCAATATGGCGCTGGGAGTCTTCAAGTCTCCCGGGGAGAAGATCCGCCTGGTGCGGGAGACCCTGCAGATCCTGCAGGACGAGCACTACCGGGAAAAAGCGCCGGAACTTCCGTGGGACCGGTACCTCTACATGACCCACCAGCAGATGGCCAGCAGCATTACCCACAATAAGGAAAAGGTCATGACCCCGGAGGACACCGCCAGCATTATGGAATCGGTCTATATTGTCTACCAGCAGAGAATCCAGGAGGCGGCGGCCCGGCATGAGAAACCTTCCGTGCGCTGGACCTTTCCCTATTGTGCGATTGAATATTATTGCGGACTGTGCGATTTTGGCCGGCTGCTGTCCCATATAGAGCAGCTGCTGGATGCGGCGGATGTGGAGGACCACTCGCCGGATAGCGTATACGCGGTTGTCTCCCTGCCGGCCTTTTATTGTCAGTATCTGGCGCAGGAGCCGGAGCGGATCCCCGGGCGGGCGGCTTACGTGGACGGTCTTTACCGGCGGGCGCTGGATTATGTGGATTCCTTCCCGGCCTCGGAGGATGAGAAGCTGGCGCTCTATCTCTGGCAGCTGTCCTGTACCTATATTGAGACCGGCGGTGGGATGTCTTACGGCGCGTTCCTGCAAAAAATCATGCTGCGCTTTGCGCCGGGGCTTTATCTCCATTGCTGGATGGTGGGGACGGCTGCCAGAGCGATGTGTCAGCTGATCCTGGAGGAAGAGCCCGGCTTTTTTGACGATATGGAGGGCCTTCAGGACATCCGGGACCCGGAAGAGAAAAGACGGACGATCCTCCACAGCGCCATGCAGAGCGGCCTGCTTCATGATGCGGGGAAAGTCAGCCTTTTGCAGTTTTATGCCCAGACGGGGCGGCAGTGGCTGGGGGATGAATATGAGGTCGCGCGGCTGCATCCGGTGGTGGGGGAGACCATGCTGGCGGCCCGGGCATCCACCCGGCCCTTTGCCGCTGCGGCCCTGGGGCACCACGCGTGGTATGATGGTACCGCTCACGGCTACCCCGCCTCCTATAAGCGGCTGGAATGTCCCAGCAGGCAGATCGTGGATGTGGTGAGCCTGATGGATTGGCTGGACAATGTGACCCACTCCGGTCAGGCCCAGACGGGGATTGAGATGACCTTTGAAGAGGCGGTAGAAGAGGCCGTAGCTTTGGAAGGCCGCCGTTTTTCCCCTATGCTGACCGCGCGGCTGCGGGACAAGCAGGTGGTCGTGCGGATCTGTCAGGCTTTCAGCGAGGGGCGCCGGGAGGCGTACCGCCAGATGTATAATCAGGAGTGGGGCGCCGGGCAGGAGGAGTGAGCCCAAAGATGTTTTTATCCCCAAAATACATATGAATATGAGAGGAATGCAAAATGGTAAAACTATGGAACGGTGAAGAGGTCCGGTGGCGCCTGGCGCTGCAGGCGGGCGGCAAAAAAGGAACGCTGGAGCTGGGCGATGAGCCCAGGGAGCTGCGGGCCAGTCTGGGGGAGACAGAGGCACTGACAAGTGAAGAT
Organism: uncultured Clostridia bacterium; assembly: GCA_947177115.1. GTDB lineage: Bacteria > Bacillota > Clostridia > Oscillospirales > Oscillospiraceae > Pelethomonas. The sequence goes on along the minus strand of CAMWTG010000243.1, from coordinate 752 downwards.
CTGCGCCGGATTGCCGCCAAGGCGGCTCTCCAGGTCAAAAAACTGGGCGGCGGGTCCGTCCTGCTGGATGCGGCACCTGCGGCGGAAGCCCTGGGAGACGAGGGATTGGCGGCTTTGATTCAAGGTTTTGAGCTGGCCCTTTACCAACAGGAGAATTGGAAACAGGAGAGGAAAGAGGAAGAATGTCCGGACCTTTACCTCTCTGGTGCGGAGGGAGCCGGCGCCGGACGTGTTCTGGCGGAAACCACTGCGCTGGACCGCTGGATCTGCTTTGCCCGGGATCTGGTGAACCGTCCCGGCAATAAGCTGACACCCGCTATGCTGGCCGAGGCTGTGACAGGCGCTGTAGGCGAACTGCCTGTAGAGGCCCAGGTGCTGGATGAGAAGGAGACGCGGGCGCTGGGCATGGAGGCCTTCCACGCTGTGGGAGACAGCTCCGCCAACCCGCCCCGGCTGATCGTTCTGCGCTATCGCGGCGGAAAGGAGGGGGACGCGCCCATTGTTCTGGTAGGCAAAGGCGTGTGCTTTGATTCCGGCGGCTACAGCCTGAAAAGCAGTATGCGGGGCATGAAGGGCGATATGGCCGGCGGCGCTTCGGTGGCTGCGGCGATTCTGGCCCTGGCGGAGAACCGGGCGCCGGTGAACGTAACGGCGGTGATCCCTGCCGTGGAGAACCGGATCTCTCCTGCCAGCTTCCTGCCGGACGATGTGATCGGTTCCATGTCCGGCAAGACCATCGAGATCGGCAGTAC
>CAMWTG010000242.1 GCA_947177115.1 uncultured Clostridia bacterium | reverse complement strand
AGTCCCTTGAGGGTGCTTTTGGTTCTTTTCCCACAAGGGAAAAGAATGCCCCCGCGCCGGCGAGGCGCGAATCTAAAACAAGATTAGCAGCCGGGCCGCCGCGCAGCGGCGGGTATGGAGAAACAAGAGACGGCAGGCTTCAGCCTGCCGTCTCTTGTGTTATATAAACATAGCTGCGATTTGATAGATGCCAAAGGAAACCAGCCATGCTGCCCCTAATTGCCAGACAAGGGCAAGGAGCGTCCAGCTGAGGCTTCCCATCTCCCGCCGGATGGTGGCAATAGCCGCAACGCACGGCGTATACAGCGCACAGAATACCAAAAAGGCCAGCGCCGCGGCGGGAGAAAACGTAACCGCCATCACCGCCCCGGCAGCGGCGTAGTCCGTCAGGGAGAAGCCGTAGAACAGACTCATGGAGCTGACTACCGCCTCCTTGGCGATCAGTCCGGTGAGCAGCGCCACCGCCGCCTGCCATACGCCGAAGCCCATAGGCGCGAATACCGGCGCGATAAAGCCTCCTACCAGAGCCAGAATGCTGTCCGCTGTGTTTTCCACCATGCGGAGATCAGGCCCGAAATTCTGAAGAAACCATACCGCAATGCTCATGGCGGCAATGATCGTCCCCGCCCGGGTAAGGAAGTCCCGCACCCGCTCCCAGACATGGAGCCAGATGTTCTGTAAAGTGGGCATCCGGTAGGGGGGCAGTTCCAGCAGGAAGGGGGCCGGCTCCCCCTGGAAGACGCTGCGCTTCAGGATTAGCCCGGAGATGATCGCCACGACCGGGCCCAGTATGTACAATCCAAACACCACCAGTCCCGCGTATTTCGGGAAGAAGGCGGCGGTCATCAGCCCGTAAATGGGCAGACGCGCCCCGCAGGACATGAAGGGCACCAGCAGTATGGTCATCCGCCGGTCCTTTTCGTTCTCCATGGTCCGCGCCCCCATGACGGCGGGCACCGTGCAGCCAAAGCCCATGAGCATGGGAATAAACGCCTTGCCGCTGAGCCCGAAGTGCCGCAGCGTCCGGTCCATGACGAAGGCCGCCCGGGCCATGTAGCCGCTGTCCTCCAGCATGGAGAGGAACAGGAACAGCAGCGCGATCATGGGCAGGAAGGTCAGCACCCCGCCCACGCCGGAAATCAGTCCGTCCACCAGCAGCCCGGTGAGCCACCCCGGCGCATGAAGCGAAGCCAGCCACCCGGACACGCCGGGGCACAGGATCTCCTCCACGAACCAGGCGATACCGTCCGACATCCAGGCCCCCGGGCCGCTGAAGGTGACCAGGAACACCGCCAGCATCATCCCCAGGAATACTGGGATGGCCCAGATCCGGTGGGTGGCCACGGCATCGATCCGCTCTGTGACGGTCCGCTCCCCCTCGCGGCTCTTTTTCCGCACCGAGGACCGGACCACCCGCTCCACGAACCGGTACCGGCTGTCCGCCAGCAGAGTCTCCCGGTCCCCGAGAGGGCTGGCGGCCTCGTATTCCCGGGCAATGGCATCGATCTTGTCCAAAGTATCCTGGTCCAGCTCCAGATCCTTGACGACCTCCTCATCGCCGCCCAGCAGTTTGATGGAGGCCCAGTGGGCGGGGATGCCCTTGGCGTAGGCCCGGTCGTGGATCAGCTCGCTGATGCGGTGATGGATGGCGTGGGTGAAATCGTCATAGAGGTCATCCGGTTCCACGGTGAGGCCGGTGTGCATCTGTTTATGGACCTCCCCGACCAGCGTATCGATGTTTACATTGTCCCGGGCGGAGATGGGAACCACCGGGACCCCAAGGCTGGCGGACAGGCGGGCGCAGTCGATAACGTCCCCCTTTTTCTCCACTTCGTCCATGAAGTTCACCGCCAGTACCACAGGCCGCTCCAGCTCCAGCAGCTGCATGGTCAGGTACAGGTTCCGCTCCAGATTGGTGGCGTCCACAATGTCGATGATGGCATCGGGCTGCTCCTCAATGATGAACTTCCGGGCCACCAGCTCCTCCATGGAGTAGGGGGACAGGGAGTAGATCCCCGGCAGGTCCACCACGGTGAAGGACAGGTCTCCCAGCCGGGCCTGTCCCTCTTTTTTTTCCACCGTGACGCCGGGCCAGTTGCCCACGTACTGGTTGGAGCCCGTCAGGGCGTTGAAGAGGGTGGTCTTCCCGCAGTTGGGGTTGCCTGCCAGGGCTACTTTCCAGGGCCGCTGGTCGTGGGCGCGGGGGTCGTAGGCGCTGGGGTGATGCTCCTGTTCGTGGCGGTGGGCCCGGTGCATGGCCTCCAGGTCCTTGGGATCGGAGCAGCCCATGGCGCAGCGGGCGCAGTCCCCATGGCAGGCGGCGCCCAGATGGTAGGCGCTCTCCGACACCGCTGTCCGCTCCCGGGACCTTACCGATGCCGTGCTGATCCGGATCTGGGCCGCGTCCTCCTTCCGCAGGCTCAGCTCATAGCCCCGCAGCCGGACCTCCATAGGGTCCCCGAAGGGGGCCATTTTGATCAGCTCTACCGTGGTTCCCGGTGTCAGGCCCATGTCAATGAGGCGGCGCTTGACCGCGCCCCGCTGGTTGCCTACCTGTTCGATGACACAGCTGCCGCCTACGGGCAGCTGGTCCAATGTTTGTACTGTTTCCTTCATTGCCGTCCCCCTCCCGGTATACATGCTTTTCCAGATAAACAGCCGCTCGCCGCCTGCTGTGCGGACGCTGCGTGAGAAAAGCAGGAAAAGAAAAACGTTTTGTCCCTATAGCAATCATCAAAATTTATAGTCGACACACTTGAGAATCGGTAAAAAGGAGGCGGGGAAAAATGCGGTGTGGCAAGGCGGAGGACGCGGGCGGGCTGACGCCCGTCAAGGACGACAACGCAGTCCACGCCACATTTTTACCGCCGAACTTTACCGATTTTCGAGTGTGTTGGCTATATAACACACTGCAGGAGCGGCTAGCATCCGCCCGTGCGGTCACGGGGTGGGTGCCGGCAGAACGTGCGGGTCATACCCGCCCCCACAGACCGCTGGCGTTAGTATATTTTAACCGTTTGGGCTTGTCAAGGGGATTCGGGGGATATTTTCTGGAAAATCCAGATATTGCTCCTTGCCTTTTTCCCCGTTCGTCAGGTACAATGGAGAAAAACCGCCATCGAATGCTGTCGATGGACACCGAAAGGGATTTGATTTTATGAAGCGTATCTATGCACTCCTCATGGCTCTCGGGCTGATTCTGCTGCTCTCTCTCTCCGCCTCCGGCGCAAATCAGAGCGGTTTCCGCATCCTGGTGGACGGTGAGACGCTGGATTCCCCGGCCTCTTACATATCCCAAGACGGAACTGCCATGGTCTCCCTCCGGGCCATCGCCGAGGCCCTGGGCTGCAATGTTGTGTGGGATCCCGTCACCCGCACCGCGTCCGTGTCCTCCGCCGCCCTGCCGGAGGAGGCGCCCCAGTATTCCGCCCTGGTGGTCCTGGACCCCGGCCATGGCGGCGAGGCCAACGGAGCGGAGTACGGCGGCGTGATGGAGAAGGATCTCAACCTCTCCATTGCCTCTCAGGCTGCGGTCCTTCTGGAGGAGGCCGGCGTTACCGTCCTTATGACCCGGACGGATGACCGCTATGTGGACCTTTATGACCGCACCGCCCTGGCCAATGGGCAGAAGGCGGACCTCTTCGTCAGCGTCCACTGCAACGCCAACGTGGACCATGATGATGTCACGGGGATTTACACCTGCGCGTACAGCCGGGATACCAATGGCTGGCGTCTGGCCCAGCTGCTCCATCAGACCATGCGCGAGGCTGCCGGCGCGGACGATTTCGGCATGGAGGAGCGGCCAAACCTGGCGGTGCTGCGGACTTCCCTGGTGCCGGCCGCCCTGGTGGAGTGCGGCTTCATGTCAACGGAGGAGGAGCTGGCCAGACTGGTCCGGCCGGAGTATCAGGCCAAGCTGGCCCGGGGCATTGCCGATGGCATCCTGGCCTACCTGGCACAGTGACCGGACCGGCGGCATAGACTGGTTTGTAGAATGCCACATATCGCGGACATCCGTTCCGCGTTTGACTTAGAAGGAGGGATCCTCGGATGGAGGATATCACCACCCTGGACCGCCTGCCGGTGGGCAGCCGGGCGGCTGTTGCCGCCGTCTCCGCCCCGGAGAGCCAGCGGCTGAGGCTGCTGGAGCTGGGCTTTGTTCCCGGCGGGGAGGTCCTGGCGGTCCAGGAGAGCCCCTGGGGCGACCCGGTGGCCTACGCCGTGTGCGGCGCGGTCATTGCCCTCCGCCGGACCGATGCCAGGCAGATTGCCGTCCGGCAGGGGTAAATGTAAATAGAACGAATAGGAAACAACGCCGCCGGACCCAGTCCGGCGGCGTTGTTTTGGCA
>CAMWTG010000241.1 GCA_947177115.1 uncultured Clostridia bacterium | reverse complement strand
CAGCGCCGACAGGAAGGCGTTGGCCTCCGTCCTCCGGATCATCCGGTCCAGACATTTCAGCGCCACGCCGATAACGGCTGATGCCGCCGCGTCCAGCCAGCTCCCCCCAAAAAACAGGGAAAAGGAGGAGGAGATCAGCGCATACGTAAACAGCTGCACCCCAAACCCGAACTGCGGCGTAGCCAGGATGGCGTCCAGCGCCTTCTCCGTTGCCTCCAGGCTCAGATGCTCGGCGCAGATCCGCCGGGAGAGCTGGTTGAGCTGCTCCAGCCTTTGCAGGTCATAGGAGCCGCCGGTGATCCGCCTTGTCTGGGTCACCGCGCCAAAACGGCCGGAGTAAATGGTGACCACGATGCTGGAGGTGATGGTGAACACATCCGCCCGCTCCGCCCCGAAGGCGATGCACAGCCGGCGGATGCTGTCCTCCACCCGGCTGACCTCGCCGCCGGACTGCAGCATGTATTGTCCGATGTCCAGTACCCTATATAAGTACTCATTGGCCCGGTCGGCGTCTTCCATCCGGGCCAGCTGATTGATTTCATCCGGGGAAAAGAAGTGATAAGGGCGTTCTTCCATAAGCGGGTCTCCATTGGCGTATAATTTCCAAAATAAAAATTCGGAAATAATAATACATTTAATTAAAGCCGTTTTGCGCACCACTGTAAACAGCTGCAGCCGCAAAGCATGACAAAGGCCGTTTCCGCATTTCGATTGCGGAAATCATAACACAGGGAGGAAAAAAATGCAAGGGGGTTCTTGACGGGTCCCGCCGTAAAGTAAATGAGGGCGCCGGGCAGGTCAGCGCACGCTCCAGACCGAGATCCCATTCACAACGCCGTGGAGCAGAACGCTTCCCCAGAGGCTCCCGGACCGCTCAAACGTCCACGCCATGACGGCCCCCGGCACAAGATACTGGACCACGACCAGAAGATAGGAAAGATCCCGGCCGCTCACGGCAAACGGCCAGACATGCAGGAAAGCAAAAAACAGGCAGCTGACGAGGTAAGCCGCCGGGCGGCTGACCTCCTTCAGATTTCCAAAAATATACCCCCGGAAGAGGACTTCTTCCACAAGGGGGGCCAGAAAGACAAGGGTCAAAACGGTACTGCGCGGTGCGGACCCCATCCTCGCCAGGATCGCCTGGTCGTTCAGATTGGCCTGTCCGAGGCCGAGCATCCGAAGGAGCCGGAAAACAAGCTCATTGAGCCCATAAAAGGCCGCCAGCCCCATCCCCACGGAAACCAGGGCCCGCCCCGCGTGATCGAAAAACGCTCTGGCGTTCCGTCCCAGATATCTCCGGAAGGCGATCAGCGTCAGCGCAAACAGGATATAGTAATAGGCCGCGTCCCGTATGCCGTTGGAAACGATGGCCCCGGACAGCCGTCCGATCAGATCGAACACCGGATCCGCCGCCCACGGCAGGACCACCGCGTATACCGCCAGCAGCCCGCCGCCCAGAAGCTTCTCCGTCCGGGTCATCCCCGATGAAACGTTCCGCCCCGTCATGGCCGTCCTCCCCGCTCACTGCAGTTTCTGCTTCAGCTCATACAGCAGGCTCATGGCCTCAATGGGCGTCAGCGTATCCGGCTGGGTCCGCCGCAGCCGGTCAATGACTTCCGCCTCCCCCAGCGCCGCCATGGACACTTGCTCCTCTTTAGGCGCGGCCAGCAGCGGGGCGGCTTTCCCGGACTGGCTCTCCAGGTCCTTGAGGATGCCCCGGGCTTTTTTCACCACCGTATCCGGCAGGCCCGCCAGCTTCGCCACCTCAATACCATAGCTCCGGTCCGCCCCGCCGGGGATGATCTTCCGCAGAAATACGATATCGTCCCCCCGGCTCTTGATGGCGATGTTGTAATTCCTTACCCCCGGCAGCTTGTCCTCCAGCTCCGTCAGTTCATGGTAGTGGGTGGCAAACAGGGTCTTGGCTCCCAGCTTTTTCCGGTCCGCGCAATGCTCCAGCACCGCCTGGGCGATGCTCATGCCATCGAAGGTGCTGGTCCCCCGCCCGATCTCATCCAGGATAAGGAGGCTCCGGCTGGTGGCGTGTCTGAGGATGTCCGACACCTCGGTCATCTCCACCATGAAGGTGGACTGCCCCGCGCTGAGATCATCGCTGGCCCCGATGCGGGTAAAGATCCGGTCCACAATGCCGATCCTGGCCGCTCTGGCGGGTACAAAGGAGCCGATCTGAGCCATCAGGGCAATGAGCGCCACCTGCCGCATATAAGTAGATTTTCCCGCCATATTGGGCCCGGTGATAATGGCCACCCGGTCCTCTTTTTCCCCCATATAGGTGTCATTGGGCACGAACAGGCTGTCTTTCAGCATCTTTTCCACCACCGGATGGCGGCCATCGTGGATCTCGATGACGCCGCTCTCATCCACAGCGGGGCAGCAATATCCGTTTTTTGCCGCCGCGCCGGCCAGGGAGCACAGCGCATCCAGCTCCGCCACAGTTCCCGCCGCCGCCTGGATGCGTCCCATTTGCCCTCCCACCTGCTGCCGCAGGGCGGAGAACAGCTCGTACTCCAGCGCCACCACCCGGTCGTTGGCGGTAAGGACCGTGTGCTCCAGATCCTTCAGCTCCTGGGTAATATACCGCTCACAGTTCGCCAGGGTCTGTTTCCGGATATACGTGTCCGGCACCAGGTCGTAGTAAGACTTGCTCACCTCGATATAATAACCGAACACCTTGTTATAACCCACTTTCAGGCTCTTGATGCCGGTCTTTTCCTTTTCTCTGGCCTCCACCTCGGCAATCACGCCCTTGCCGCCGCTGAGGATTTCCCGGAGCCGGTCCACCTCCTGGTCGTACCCCTCCCGGATAAAACCGCCCTCCCGGACGGAGAAGGGGGGCTCGTCCACAATGGCCCGGCACAGCAGCCGGTACACGTCCTCCAGAGTATCCAGTTCCCGCCCCAGTTCTCCCAGCCGTCCGGCGGCAAAGGGGGCCAGTTTTTCCTTCAAATCCGGCAGCTTTTCCATAGCGCTCCGGAGAGACGCCATATCCCGTCCCCCGGCGCTGCCATAGACCACCCGGCCAATGAGCCTCTCCATATCGCTAATGCCCTGGAGGGCGAAGATCAGCTCCTCCCGGCCCATGGCGTCCTTCACCAGCGCCTCCACGGCGGCAAGCCGCCTGTTGATGGCTGTCACGCTCAAAAGCGGCCGCTCCAGCCAGCTCCGCAGCAGCCGCCCCCCCATAGCGGTCTTGGTCTTGTCCAGCACCCACAGCAGGCTGCCCCGCTTCTCCTTGCCCCGCATGGTAGCGGTCAGCTCCAGATTCCGCCGGGTGTTCAGGTCCAGCTCCATGAACCGGCCCTGCTCGTAGTATTCCAGCTCGCTGATATGGCTGAGGTCCGTCTTCTGCGTCTCGTAGAGATACCCCAGCAGCCCCCCCAGGGCCATGACGGCGGCGGCATTGGGCAGCTGCCCTGCCGCCTCTTTTCCGTATTGCTTCTCCACCAGCTTTGCGGCGGCGTCCAGATTGAACCGGCCCGCCCCGCCTTTTTCCGCCCGGCAGTTGAACTTCTCCTTCAGCAGCCCGGTAAGCTCCTTCCGCTCCCAGGCTCCCGGATTCAGCAGCGCCTCTGAAGGCGAGAACCGCCCCAGCTCGTTCATCACATGGTCCACCCGCTCCGCGCCGGAAAAGGTGGTCGCGTGGGTTTTTCCCGTAGTAATATCGCAAAAGCAGAGCCCCGCCGCGTCCTCATCGATATAGATCCCGCAGATATAATTGGATTGATTCCCCTCCAGCATGGAGGCGTCCACGGTCCCCGGCGTGACCACCCGAATAATGTCCCGTTTTACGATCCCCTTTGCGGCGGCGGGGTCCTCCATCTGCTCGCAGATAGCTACCTTATAGCCCTTGGCGATCAGCCGCGCGATGTACCCATCGCAGGAGTGGTAGGGGACGCCGCACATGGGCGTCCGTTCCTCCTCGGGCTTCGCCCGGTCCCGGGTGGTCAGAGTCAGATCCAGTTCCCTGCTGGCCAGCAGGGCGTCCTCATTGAACATCTCATAGAAGTCTCCCAGCCGGAAAAAGAGGATGGCGTCTTTGTTCTCTTCCTTTATTTTCAGGTATTGCTGCATCATGGGGGTAGAATCTGGGGGCATTGTTGTCATCCTCTCTTTCTTGCCGCCCCTGCGGGGCGGCGGGGTAGTTTCTTCTTGAATCGGCCCGGGACCTGCGCGGCCCCGGACTCCGCGCCTACTTTTTGTGTGAACAAAAAGTAGGCAAAAAGTCACTTAAACCTACGGTTTAAGAATCCCTAGATGATACGGGGGAGTTTACGCAGTGCGGCAGTGGTTTGGTAGGCGAAGCCACTGAATGAACGGTTCTTCTTCTAGTGGCTTGGTACTTGAAGGACTCCG
>CAMWTG010000240.1 GCA_947177115.1 uncultured Clostridia bacterium | reverse complement strand
CGTCTGCGCTATGGCACTGCCCAAGCAGGTCATCCTGATCCCCCTGCTGAAGGAGATGGCCGGCCTGCGGCTGTACGGCAGCCTGTGGGCAGTCATCTTCCCCACGGTGGGCTGGCCCTTCGGCGTGTTCCTGATGAAGCAGTTCTCAGAGGGCATCCCGGGAGAGATTCTGGAGGCCGCCCGCATCGACGGCGCCAGTGAGCTGAAGACCTTTTCCACTGTGGTCATGCCCATGATCAAGCCGGGTATCGGAGCGCTGTCCATCTTCACCTTCATCAACTGCTGGAACGACTACTTCATGCAGCTGGTCATGCTGGCCAGCGGCAGCAATTTCACCATTCCTCTGGGCATCGCCACCCTCCAGGCGGAAACCTCCATCGACAACGGCCTGCTGATGGCCGGCGCTGCTTTGGCGGCGGCTCCCATCATCATCGTGTTCCTGATCTTCCAGAAGTACTTCACCCAGGGTATCACCATGGGCGCGGTGAAGGGCTAACGGCTTCAAACGAAAAGGCTGAGCCTTTTCGTTTGAAAGGGGATGGTCCGGCCCGAGCGCGGGCCGCAAAGAGGTTTTTCGAGGTACACGCCCCCGAAAAACCGATCTCAATTCATTTCGCGCCTGCGGGCGCGAAACTCTGCGAGGCTTTTTATGCGGAGGACGAAAATATGATCTATGCCAAAAACAAGGATGCCTTGTCCTATCGGGGCATCCATCCCAATCTGGACCTGGCCCTGGAGCACATCACGGAGGAGTATCTGCCCACCATCGGTGAGACCCGGGTGGAGCTGAAGGGGAGCGATGTGTACGCCACCCGCTTCACCTACGAGACCGTCCCGGCGGAGGAGAGCTTCTTCGAGGCCCACAAAAAATACCTGGACATCCACATCATGCTCTCCGGATCCGAGCGGGTGGAGATCGCCCCGCCGGAAAAACTGGCAGAGTTTGACCGGGTGGAGGCCAACGATTTCTACGCCTACCGGGGAGAGGGGGACTACAAGCTGGTCCTGTCTCCCGGCGATTTCCTGGTGGTTTTCCCCGGGGCGCCCATCTGATCAAGATGCAGTTGGAAGGTCCTGAGATGGTGTCCAAGGCAGTGTTCAAGATCCGAATTCACGAATAAGCAAGGAGAAGAATATATTATGAGCGATCTAACCAAATATCAGGGTATTTTTCCCGCTTTTTATGCCTGCTATGACAAGGATGGCCAGGTGAGTCCCGAAGCGGTCCGGGCCCTGGCGAAGCATTTTCTCGACAAGGGCGTCAAGGGCCTGTACGTAGGCGGCTCCTCCGGCGAGTGCATCTACCAGAGCGTGGCCGAGCGGAAACTGACCCTGGAGAACGTGATGGCCGAGGTGGGCGGCAAGCTGACCATCATTGCCCATGTGGCCTGCAACAACACCGCCGACAGCCGGGAGCTGGCCGCCCACGCTGAGAGCCTGGGCGTGGATGCGATCGCTTCCATTCCGCCCATCTATTTCCACCTGCCCCCCGCCGCTATCGCCAAGTACTGGAACGACATTTCCGATGCAGCCCCCAATACGGACTTCGTCATCTACAACATCCCTCAGCTGGCGGGGGTAGCTCTGACGGTGCCCCTGCTGAAGGAGATGCTGAAAAATCCCCGGGTCATCGGCGTGAAGAACTCCTCCATGCCCGTCCAGGACATCCAGATGTGGGCAGACGAGGGCGCGTTCGTATTCAACGGGCCCGATGAGCAGCTCCTCAGCGGTCTGGCCGCGGGGGCGGGCGGCGGCATCGGCGGCACCTACGGCGCCATGCCGGAGCTGTACCTGAAGGTGTTCGAGCTCTATCAGGCCGGCGACATGGTCAAGGGCCGGGAGGTCCAGAACGAGTGTTGCCGCATTATTTACAAGATGTGCTCCGCCGCAGGCAATATGTACGCGGTCATCAAGGAGATTCTCCGCCGTATGGGCGGTCCGGATGCGGGCGGAGTTCGTGCGCCTCTGGCTCCATTGGCAGAGGCCGATTACCCCGTTGTGGATGCGTGCGTAGATATGATCCGCGCGGCATTGGCAAAATATTGCTGACAGTGTCAGTGCGGCGCAGGTCCGTATCAGCAATCCGGGCCTGAGAAGCTATTGTAAATGATATCAGGATTATTACTCCGATCTTTAAACGCAGAAATGGTATATGTCATGTTTTGCGTTTGCCGCCGGTGCGGGTACTGTACAGTGCCTGCACCGGCGGTTTTCTGCTTGTGATGTTTTCTCTGAAAGGTGCAGTCCTATCCTTTCTTAAGATTTTTTGAAAAAGGTAAATACTTCTTGACAAGATGCACTATGCGTTGTATAGTATTGTGCGAAAGGGGGCATGGCTGTGATCGATCCACAATTGAAGCGGGGACTGTTGGATGTGTGCGTACTGTCCCTTCTGCGGCGGGGAGATTCTTACGGCTATCAGATCATCAAGGACCTATCTGGCTGCATTGAGATATCGGAGTCGACCCTCTATCCGATCCTGCGGCGGCTGGAGAGCGCCGGGTGTCTGACCGTTTACACTGTGGAGCACAGCGGCAGGCTGCGGAAATTTTACCGCATTACCTCGGACGGAATCAAGGTGATCGACCAATTTTTGTCCAGCTGGCCGGAGATCCAGCGGGTATATCAATTAATAAAGGAGTGTGCCGGAGATGACGCGCGCGCAGTTTCTGAATGATTTGTACCACCACCTGCATGGGATGACCCAGGAGCAGGCGGAGCAGCACCTGACCTATTATGCCGAGATGCTGGCCGACCGGATGGAAGAGGGCATGACCGAGGAGGAGGCCGTGGCCGGGATGGAGGCTGTGGAGACAATCGCCCGGCGGATCCTGGAGGAGGAGGGGCTTCCCTACACGCCCCCGGAGCAGCGTCCGGTGACACCACCGGAGTATCCGGATGCCTCCCAATTGAAGGGCGGCGGCGGTACACGGGCCTACCAGGCCCCCAGGCGGATGAATTGGCGGAGGGCTGCACAGATCGTCTTGTGGGTTGTTGCCATTGCGGTAGCAATGGGAGCTGTCAGGCATTGGATCTGGCGGTGGAATACGGCTGATTCGACCAAGGCCAGCAACATTCCCGTTGACCGCACGGACACCAGTGTGGAAGAGGCGGTCCCGGTCCCGGAATTGCCGCCTTATTATATCGAGCAGTATGACGGCTATTACCAGGACGCTCCCTATATGGCGGGCTATGAGTACGGCAGCGGCGCTGTCTCGTACAGCGGGGATATTCGCAGCATAGATATCCAGTGGGCCTCCGGCATCGTGTATATCCAGAGCTGGAGCGGGGATGAGGTCCAGATCCAGGAGTATGCCAGCACCGAGCTGAGCGAACGGACCGCCATGTCCTGCCGTGAGGACGGGGGGACGCTGACCATCCGCTACCGGGAAAGCACCGGCCTGGGCAGTGTAAAGGGCGGCAAATGGCTGACAGTGCTGGTGCCCGATGGGATGCTGGATGACCTGAAGGTCGAAACCACCTCCGCCAACATTGATCTGAACGGTCTGGAACTGGTGACTCTGTCCGCCTTTACCACCAGCGGATATGTTACCCCCAAGGAGTGCTATACGCAGAAGGCGGAGCTGACCTCTACCAGCGGCGAGATGCTTCTCTCCCAGCTGTACGCGGAGGAACTGACTGTCAATACCACCAGCGGCTATATTGATACGGATTTCCACGGCACGAGCATCCAGGCGTTTTCCATGTCCGGGGATATTGATGCAGATATCCTTGCATGTACCGGGAATGTCCAGCTCGGTTCCATCAGCGGGGACATTTGGGTCAATATGGAGGACAGCTCTACCCGCTCCATTGATATCAATACGGTCAGCGGGGATGTTTTCCTGAACCTGCCCTATGATGATATGGGGTATTCCCTGGACTACACATCCGTCTCCGGCGACCTTCAGGTCAGTACCGGCTACGACCTGCTCCAGCAAAACGGCAAATACATCCACAACGGCGGCGGATGCGAGATCCAAGTGGTGACCGTCAGCGGTGATTTTGAGATCTATTAACGAGCCGGGGGGAAAGAACGAGCATATGAAAAGAAAAACGATCGTGACCGGCTGTTTGCTGGTATTTACCGCACTGCTGGGCCTGTGGCTGCTGACTCGTCCCAGTCCGCTGTGCAATATGCGCCGTGCCTGCTCCCAGCCGGAAACCAGCGTTTCCCAGGTCTCCTTTTCCGGCGAGGCGGGCGGCAGGATCAAATGTACCTTCTCCACCCATATCAAAAGCGGGACCGTAGATTTTATCCTGTATGACGAGGAGGGCGCTGTGATAGAGGAATTTGACCGTGCGGACGCCCTGGGAACTTGGCTGTCAATGCAGTATTCACGGACCTATAGACGGGAGGCGGCTTCCACGCCGTTGACGGGCAACGTTGCGGACACATGGT
>CAMWTG010000239.1 GCA_947177115.1 uncultured Clostridia bacterium | reverse complement strand
CCAGTCCCAGGGCAAGTGTCTTGTGCAGCTCCTTTTTGGGGCACCAGATGTGGTAATCGGAGCCGAAAAAGACGTGCTTAGGGTCATACTCCCGGAGGATCGGGTAGAGAGGGGCCTTGTCCGCAACATAGCTGAAGGAGGAGCTGATGTCGGTGTAGACATTGGGCAGTTTCGCCAGAGGGCGGATCTTCCCGATATCCCAGTCCCCCCAGTTTCCCAGGTGGGCGGCAATACACCGCAGTCCGGGGAAAGTCCTGGCAATGGGGATCATCCTGGCGGGACCGGAGACGTTCACGCGGGGGTCGCCCATATGGGCAATGAGGAACATATCATTTTTTTCCATCTCCTCGAACATGGGGAACAGCCGCTCATCGTCCAGAACAAAGTGCTGGAACTCCGGATGGAGCTTGACGCCGTAGATGCCGTGCTCCCGCATCCAGCGCAGCTCCTCTTTGTAATTTCCATATCCGGCGTGGAGGGTGCCGCAGGGGAGGAACCGGGGGTTTGCCTCCGCTTCGGAGAGGATATAGCGGTTGATGTGCTCCACCTGGTGCTCGGTGGTGGCCGCGGAGAACACCATGGCATAGTCGATATGCCCCCGGTCCAGAGCGTCCACCAGCTCGGAGACGCTGCCGTAGTGGTTGGGGGGCTCGGGGAGGTCAAAATATTCCGCCGTGGCAATGGTGGCTTTGGCGGCGATTTTCTCAGGAAAGATATGGGTATGCATGTCAATGATTTTCATGGCGCACTCCTATTTATATGTATGGGCGGACAGCCTCCGCCCATGGACATTTTCTTATTATATCACACACAAAACCGCCTATAAAATAGCCGATACCGCCAAAAATCCAATGGTCAGCACAAAGAAAATCAGTATCAATTTCCACACGAACCGTATCCACCGGTCATAGGGCACATCTCCCAGCGCCAGGCCTCCCATGACCACCGCCGCCGTAGGGGTCACGATGTTCACCAGGCCCGAGGCGGACTGGAAGGCCGTCACGATCAGATCGCCGCCGATGCCCGCAAACTGTCCCAGAGGGGCCAGGATGGGGATGGACAGAGTGGCCAGCCCCGAAGAAGAGGGGATCAGGACGGACAGGGGGATATAGATCAGATACACCAGCAGGATGAAGGCCACCGATCCCGCGCCCTCCAGAGCCCGCTCGCCCCAGTAGAGCACCGTGTCGGTGATCTGCCCTCCGTCCATCAGCACCGTGATGCCCCGGCTGATGCCGATGATGAGGCCCACGCCGATAAGGTCCGCCGCCCCGGCCACGAAGGAATCCGCCAGCTCCTGCTCCTTCAGCCCATAGGCCAGCCCAATGACGATCCCCCCTACCAGAAACAGTCCGCTGAGCTCCGGGAACCACCAGCCCAGGGTGGGAATGGGTATGCCGATCTCATCGAAGGGGATCACGGCGTAGATCATCACCAGGAAAACCCCCGCGAAGAGGGCCAGCGTTACCTTCCGCCGGGCGGTGAGGGCGGGGACATCGCCGCCCTTGGGGGACTCGGTCCGGCGGCTGATGCCCGCCACCAGAGATCTCTCCGGGTGGGCGCGGACCTTCCTGGCGTAGGCCATGACATACCAGATGGCCGCCGCGTCAAAAATGACCAGCATCAGCAGGCGGGGCATAAGCCCGTCCCCCAGGTTGACCCCTGCGAAGCCGGAGGCGATGCCCGTGGCAAAGGGATTGACGGTGCTGGCCAGCACACCCGCCCCGCTGCCCAGTAGCACCACGGCAATACCCACCAGGGGATCGTATCCCGCCGAGATGAACACCGGGATCAGTAGCGGGTAGAAGGCCATGGTTTCCTCCCACATGCCGAAGGAGGTGCCCCCAAGACTGAACATGATCATCAGCACCGGGATCAACCATATCTCCCTGCCGTTCAATATGCGGACAACGTTGTTGACTCCCGCATCAATGGCCCCGGTCTTCATGACCACTCCCAGAAAGCCGCCCACCATAAGGATGAACAATGCCACGTCCACCGCATCGTAGAATCCCTGGAAAGAGGCCAGGATCACATCCCCGGGTCCCTGGGGCTGCTGCTCCACCTGCCGGTAGGTGCCGGCTACGGGAGTCTCCTCTTCCCCGGCGCGCTCATAGGCGCCGGCGGGAACCAGCCAGGTACAGGCCGCCACTAAAATCAGCAGCAGGAACAAGATGGTATATGCCGTAGGCATTCGGAATTTTTTCATATGCGCATTCCTCCATTCCCGGCTAGTTTGTGAGGAAAGCTTTGCCGGTATGAATGGAGGATATTGGAAGAACGGGAACAAAATTTTTCTTCTCAGCGTCAAATTCGACAAAACCCGGTTGACTGCGCCGGAAAAAAACGATATTATGTAAATACATTTTGCCCCAAGGAGGACATGCCGCTATGAGCAACCGCCGCTGCCCCAAATGCGGGGAGGAATTTTCCGATACATACCGCTCCTGCCCCTTCTGCGAAGAGGAGGAGGCCATCAAACGCGGCCGCCCGCCCCGCCGCAGCGGGCGAAGGGTGGAGAAGCGGCAGAACGCCCGCAATGGCGGCGCCGGCGGCGTCATGCTACTGCTGACCGGACTGATCATCCTGGGTGTAGTGGGGTACGTGGTCCTTGGCGAGGACGTGGCCGATGCTCTGGGCATCCGGGATACCCAGGAGCCCGCATCGGTAATCGATCAGGATAAGGTCCCCTCCCAGCCGGACAGCAGCGTCCAGACGGCCCCGGTCCAGTCCCCGGCGGAAAATGATCCCGCCCCTGCCCCGGATGCCGCCGGAAATGAGCCGGAGCATACGGATCAGCCGGACCTGTCCACAGAGCCCGCAGGCCCCCTGACGCTGTCCCAGACGGACATTACCATCCCGGCAGGGGAGACCGGGCGGCTGACCGCCACCGGCGGCAGCGGTGAGATCATCTGGAGCTCCTCCAACCCGGAGATCGCTTCGGTGGACGGCGGGTCCGTCACCGGCAAGGCGGGGGGCACCGTGACCATCACCGCCGCCAGCGGCGAGGAGACGGCTGCCTGTCAGGTAAAGGTGGAGGGTGATCCATGGATCGATCCCAACATTCCCGAGCTGAGTTTGAACAAGACGGACTTTACCTTCGGTCAGAGCGATATCCCGGTGCAGATGAAGCTGCTCATCAAGGGGACCAGGGATGCCTACGAGGGCGCGGTAGTCTGGGCCAGCAACAATACCAGCGTGGCCGCCATCAGTGAGACGGGTTCCGTCACCTGGGTGGGCCGGGGCACCACTACCGTCACCGCCACGGTAGGCGACAAGACCTTTGAGTGTATCGTACGTGCAAAGTAAGCGCCTGCATAGAGCTCCCGCTATCCATGAACTCCGCAGGGGGACGCTTCTCAACGAAGCGTCCCCCTGCCTTTTTTGCTGATGTCAAGACGGTTTCTTGCTTGAAATATCCAATAGCTCTTTTCTGCTTCTTATAGTAAGCACAGGTGAAAACAGGCAAAGCAAGTAGTAAAGAAGAGGAAAGAGTTATTCAAAAAAATAGTTGAATAGCTTGCAGAAAAATGCAGTTCCTCCCGTATCTCTTCTATTGTGATGTCTGGATTCTCATCCATACAGCGCTGGAGATTTGCTTTGTCCTCTGCTGTCAGGACTGGCTTCCGGCCGCGCTGGCTGGTCCACAGGGCAACACTGCCTGTTTTCCGCTTCTGATCCGTCAGCCGGTACACCACATCAGTCAACCTTTGGCGATATTTTTGATGGTTGCTATAAAAAGCGAGTACCGAGAAGGATTTACCACTTGCCGCGAGCAGCATGGCAAAGACCGCTGCCCAGTTCACAGAAAGTTCACTTGACAAAACCGCAAGTTAGTAGTATAGTCGCAACAAGGATTTAATCCTAATAAGGAGCAATCTCTATGGCGGACAGAAACACAGTACAAAAGGAGATCATCCATCACACTCTGTGCGAGATGAAAAACCATCCCACCGCCGCAATGGTCTATGACCGCATCCACTTCAGCCACCCTACTATTAGCCGCTCTACGGTATATCGTATTCTGGCCCGGATGGCGGAGGAGGGAAAGATCCTGCGTTTGGACCTGGCCGGCTGCGACAGCCGCTATGACGGCGAAACAATGCCCCATAGCCATGTCCGGTGCCGCCTGTGCGGTGCGGTGGCCGACTTGCCTGCCGTCAGAGTAGGATGGCCCGCAGAGGACGGAGGGTTCCTGCTGGAGGACTGTGCGGTGGTTTACCGGGGCCTGTGTCCCGCTTGCCGCCGGACAGAATAAAAAATCTGTTAGTTACGCCGCAAGGCGTCTATAAAAATCATTCAGGATATTATTTGAAAAGGAGATTATTTACTATGAAGAAGTGGGTTTGCCCTGTTTGCGGATATGTTCATGAGTGTGAGACTGCCCCCGACAAGTGCCCCCAGTTCGGAG
>CAMWTG010000238.1 GCA_947177115.1 uncultured Clostridia bacterium | reverse complement strand
ACGTTCGCCACCATGCGGACCATCAGCCGCGGGCTGACGATCTCCGCTACGGTTTTGTATTCACGAATCATCAGTTGTCACCTCCCTGGGCGGCGATCTCGGCGATCTGGCCCTCCATCTCGCTCCCGATTTCCTCGTAGACCTTGACATATTCCTCGGCGGGAACGCTCTTGGCCCGGCCGATCTTCTCCCGGACGGGAATGTCAAAGAGCTTCATCACGTCCGCCCCCTTGGCAATGGCGTCCCGGCACAGAGCCTCATAGCGGAGGATCAGCGCCAGGAGCTTGCCCTGGCGGTCATAGCTGGAATAGCCGTCAATGTCGGTGAAGGCGTTCTGCTGGAGGAAGTCCTCCCGGACCATCCGGGCCACCTCCAGGGTCAGCTGGTCGGCGGGGGACAGGGCGTCCTTACCGACGAGCTGGACGATCTCGTTCAGGCTGGCCTCCTGCTGGAGGATGCTCATGGCCTGACCCCGGTCCTTCATGAAGGCTTCGCCGAAGTTCTCGTCGAACCAGGGCTTGAGGGTATCCAGATACAGGGAGTAGGAGTTCAGCCAGTTGATGGCGGGGAAGTGGCGCTTATAGGCCAGAGACGCGTCCAGGGCCCAGAAGACCTTGACAATGCGCATGGTGGCCTGGGAGACCGGCTCGGACAGGTCGCCGCCCGGAGGCGACACCGCGCCCACGGCGGTCAGGCTGCCCCGGCGCTCGTCGGAACCGATGCACTCCACGCTGCCGGCCCGCTCGTAGAACTGGGCCAGACGGGAGGACAGGTAGGCGGGATAGCCCTCCTCGCCGGGCATCTCTTCCAGACGGCCGGACATCTCACGGAGGGCCTCGGCCCAGCGGGAGGTGGAGTCGGCGATAACGGCCACGGCGTAGCCCATATCGCGGAAGTACTCCGCGATGGTGATGCCGGTATACACGGACGCCTCACGGGCGGCCACGGGCATATCGGAGGTGTTGGCGATCAGCACGGTCCGCTTCATCAGGGACTCGCCGGTCCGGGGATCCTGCAGCTCGGGGAACTCCCGCAGAACATCGGTCATCTCGTTGCCGCGCTCGCCGCAGCCCACGTAAATAACGATGTCCACATCGGACCACTTGGCCAGCTGGTGCTGGACCACGGTCTTGCCGGAGCCGAAGGGGCCGGGCACGGCGGCGGTGCCGCCCTTGGCGATGGGGAACATGGTGTCGATGATCCGCTGGCCGGACTGGAGGGGGGCCACCGGGTTGTACTTCTGCTTGTAGGGCCGGCCCACGCGGACAGGCCACTTCTGGGTCATGGTCAGTTCCCTGACCTCGCCCTTGTCGGTCTTGACCTTGGCGACAACCGTGTCCACGTTGTAGTCGCCGGGCTTGATGGTCCACTCCACGGTGCCGCTGACGCCGTTGGGGACCATGATCTTGTGGAGAACGACCTCCGTCTCGGGCACAGTGCCCAAAACATCGCCGCCCACCACCTTGTCGCCCGCCTTGGCAACGGGGGTATAGGCCCACTTCTTCTCGCGGTTGATGGCGGAAACCTCCACGCCGCGGGCCAGATTGTTGGAACCGGTCTGCTTGACGATCTCCTCCAGCGGACGCTGGATACCATCGTAGATGTTCTCAATGATGCCGGGGCCCAGCTCCACGCTCAGGGGAGCGCCGGTGGAGACCACAGCCGCGCCGGGGCCCAGGCCGGAGGTCTCTTCATAGACCTGGATGGAGGCCCGGTCGCCGGTCATGTTCAGGATCTCGCCGATCAGCCGCTGCTCGCCAACGCGGACCACATCGGCCATGTTGGCATCGGCAAGGCCATCGGCCACCACCAGCGGGCCGGAGACCTTGATGATTTTTCCTTGACTCATTCCTTCACTGCCTTCCTTTTCAAAATTAAAGGCTCTTATGCCTGCCGCGCATCGCGCGGCACGGGAATTGTTTCGATTCGATAGCGCTGTGCATCCGCACCCGGACGGCGGCGCCGCAAAGGCGGATGCCGGTCCGTCAGCCGATATCCGCGCCCACGGCCCGCTCCACGGCGCTCTGGAGGGCCTGCGCCCCCAGGCCCAGGCTCCCGCCCTTGCCGGGGATCAGGATCACGGCAGGGGTTACCGAGGTCTTATACTTGTCAATGTCCGCCTTCAGCACAGAGGCCAGCTGTTCGGTGATATAGATAATGGCGTACTCCGCCTGGGATCCGGCCGGGGGCTTCGCCAGCTTGTGCAGGGTGTGCCGTGCCTCGTCCATCCCCTCCACGGGGAAGATATCCAGCCCCAGCGCCTTGAAGCCCAGCACGCTGTCCCGGTCGCCTAATACCGCGATCTTATACATAAGCCTCACGCAGCCTTTCCCGGATGGTGTCGCCGCTGATGCCCGCCATGCGGCCGGACATGATCACGCGAACCGCCGTAAACTCGATCTCTTTGGCCGCCAGATAGCTGACTACCGCCTCTACGCCGAAAGGTACGCTCTTGGCGCTGGCGGCTACTGCCGTCACCGCGTCATCACAGGCCTTCTCAAAGGCTGTGAGGCTGCCGCCGGCCGCCGCCGCCATGCCCAGTTCCGCAGCCTGCCGCAGGCTGCCGGAGCGGTACAGCTCCTCCAGGTTGCCGCTCAATGCAGCGGCCTGGACGCTGTCGGGGCGGATGGTACCGCCCTCCGCCAGCACGCGCCGGAGCATGTCCGCACCCTTCTTCATCCGGAGGGTGCGCACCGCGCTGCGGAGGTTGGACGCATCAATGGTCGCCTGCACGTAACGGACCAGGAAACTGCTGCCCGTGGCCTTCGCCGCCGAGAGCATCTCCGCGTAGTAGGCCCGGTCCAGCAGAAAATCGGCCAGCTGGGGGTCGCCGGTGGCGCCCAGCACCTCCACCGCCTCCTCGGCGGCGGCGCGCAGGGCCGGAGGCAAAGCGCTATAGTCGCCCTCCCAGACAGCCCGGCGCATCTCTTCCGCCCCAACACGCCCCGCATCCAGCAGCAGCCGGCCGGTGGCATCGGTGCCGGTGGCGCGGGCCTTGATCAGGGCTTTCAGGTTATGGTAATCATATTTGACCTTGAACACATCCACCACCGCCTTGTCGGGAACGAAGCGGTAGAGGTCGGCAAACAGCTTCTCCTGCTCCTGGGCCAGAACGGCGCCCAGCTCCCGCTGGCTGGAAGCGTTGAACTCGCTGTAACCGATCTCGGTAAGCACCTTGGCCGCCTCCTCCGCCGTGGGCGCTTCGATCATGCGCTCCATCCTGGCGGCGGTGAGCAGATCCCGCTCCCGGCTGTGCAGGTAGGTGGAAATAAACAGGTAGTCGGTGTCTTTCAGTTTCTTAGCCAAAGCCATCCTCCTTTCTTGCAGTTGCATTCAAATGGATCGGCTTTGCTCAAGAGAAGAGAATCTCGGCCACCTGGGCCGCCATCTCCTCCCGGAGTACCCGCAGCTGGGTCTCGAAGGCGCAGTTGACCTCCACGTTGCCGTCCCGCAGGGTCAGGCCGCCGGCCATGTCCCGGGTCTCCTTGGACAGCGTCAGCATGGCTGTGCCCTGCATCAGGGCATTAGCGCCGGTGACCACCTTGGAGAGGATCTCCCCTGCCTTGCCGCCGGCCTTGGCGGCCTTGCCCGCAGCCTCGGGGGCCACGGATTCCGCCAGCAGCGTATTGGCCCAGGCCACTACCTGAGGGCCAACGCGTTCCCGGTCCTTGGCGTTGAGGAGGATCTCCTCCCTGCCGGTCTTGGATGCCTTCACGGCCATCTTGGCCAGCAGCTGGGCGTATTCGCCCTCGTCCAGGGTCAGCAGCTTCTCCTGCGCCTTGCCGAAGGCATCGTTGAGGCAGGCCTGCTTGGCCGCCAGCATGCGCTTTTTGGCCTCCATCTGGGCGGCGCTCTCCAGGCGCTCCGCCTGGCGCTTCGCGGCCTCTTTGCCTGCCGTCTCGGCGGCTTTGGCCTGCGCCTCGGCCTGGGCCTTGTACTGCTCGCGGATGGCGGCGGCTTTCTCCTCCGCCTCGCGGAGGATCTCAGCCACCTCCGCCTTGGCGTCGGTTTCGATGCGGGCGGTGATTTTTTCAATTCCGTTCATATCGAATCCCCTTTTCTTGGTGGGATGATCAGAGCTGGAGCAGCATCAGCATGGAGGCCAGCAGAGACAGGATGGCGTAGAACTCAACGATACCGCAGAGGATCAGGCCCTTGGACCAGTCATCGGGCTTCTTGGCCAGGATGTTGATGGAACCGGCGGCCACGCGGCCCTGGGCAATGGCGGACAACAGGCCGCCGATGGCCATGGGCATGCAGGCGGCAAAGAAAGCCAGACCCTGCTGCACGGTCATGGAGCCGGCCACGGCGGCAGCGTTGCCCATGAAGTTCATGCGGATGAGGGCGAAGAACCAGACGACCATGCCGTACAGGCCCTGGGTACCGGGGAGCAGCTGCAGGACCATGACCTTAC
>CAMWTG010000237.1 GCA_947177115.1 uncultured Clostridia bacterium | reverse complement strand
GTCAGGGGCGGGGAGCCCACGGGCCGTCCGGAGATGACCCGGCTGTAGTTCTCGATGCCGTTGCAGTAGCCCAGCTCCCGCATCATCTCCAGGTCGTAGGCGGTCCGCTGGCGGATGCGCTGGGCCTCCACCAGCTTGCCGTTCTCCACGAACCATTTTTCCCGCTGGTCCAGCTCCTCCTCGATCTCGCCGATGGCCCGCTCCATCTTCTCCCTGCTGACCACGTAGTGGCTGGCGGGCCAGACGGGGATGTTGGTCAGACGGCGGGTGATGGTCCCGGTGACGGGATTGATCTCGCTGATGCGGTCGATCTCATCGCCGAAGAACTCCACCCGGATGGCGGAATCCTTCCAATAGGCGGGCCACAGCTCCACCGTGTCCCCCCGGACCCGGAACATGTTCCGCTCGAAAGCGATGTCGTTGCGCTCGTAGCGGATGTCGATCAGGCGGCGCAGCAGCTCGTCCCGCTCCATCTGGGCCCCCACCCGCAGGGAGACCATCATCTTCTCGAAGTCGTCCGGCTCGCCCAGGCCGTAGATGCAGCTGACGGAGCTGACCACGATCACGTCCCGCCGCTCCAGCAGGGACGCGGTAGCGCTCAGCCGCAGGCGGTCGATCTCCTCGTTGATGGAGGCGTCCTTTTCTATAAAGGTGTCCGTGTGGGCGATATACGCCTCCGGCTGGTAGTAGTCGTAATAGGAGACGAAATACTCCACGGCGTTGTTGGGGAAAAACTCCTTGAACTCCTCGCACAGCTGGGCGGCCAGGGTCTTGTTGTGGGCCAGCACCAGCGTGGGCCGCTGGACGGCCTCGATGACCTTGGCCATGGTGTAGGTCTTGCCAGAGCCGGTGACGCCCAGCAGGACCTGTTCCCGCAGGCCGTCCTCGATCCCCTGGGCCAGCTTGGCGATGGCCTGGGGCTGGTCGCCGGAGGGGGTGTATTCGGAAACTACTTCAAACGCAGGCATAAATGACCTCCTGTTTACAGCAAGCCGGATTCGGCCATGGATACATAGTCGTTATCCGCCACAATGATATGGTCCGCCAGACGGACCCCAACGGTGCCCAGGGCCTCCGCCGCCATCCGGGTGGCGATCTGATCCTCATGGGAGGGCAGGGCCACGCCGCTGGGATGGTTGTGGGCCAGCACCACCGCCGCCGCCCTGGACCGCAGGGCGTTTTCCACGATCTGGCGGATGTTGACCCCCACGCTGCCCACGTCTCCCTCGCTGAGCTTGTGGAGGCTTTTCTTTTTGCCCTTTCCGTCCAGGCACAGCTGGTACATGACCTCCGCGGTGTGGGTCATAAAGAGCCCACGGAAGAACTCCCCCACCCGCTCCCGGGTGTCCAGGATGACCTCCCGGTCCTCCCCGCCCATCAGCACCCGCTGGTACAGCGCGGGCGCCAGGCGCAGGAGCACCGCGGCCTTTTCCTTGATATAGGGCACCTCCATCAGCTCTTCCGGCGGCGCGGACAGCACCGCCTGCAGGCTCCCGAACCGCTCCATCAGGCTGTGGGCAATGGGATTGGTGTCCCTCTGGGGGATGGCGTAGTAGAGCAGCATCTCCAGCAGCTCGTGGTCGGCAAAGGATTCCGCCCCGCAGCGGAGGAACTGCTCCCTTTTTCTGTCTCTGTGGCCATTGTGGACGCCCATAAGTCTCTCTCCTTTTTCAGAGAAATCAATTTTGAACGGCTTTATAGTCCATGCGCGGACACGGTCATAGAAACCGTTACAAAAGTTCGCCAAAATCCCTGATGTACTGGTCGCACAGCTCCCGCATATCCGCCTCGGCCCCGGTGAAGTATGCATCCTCGATGCCCACCACAGTCATGCCGGCCGCCTTGGCCCCCTTGCAGGCGGTAAGGGAGTCGTCAAAAAAAACGCACTCCCTGGGTTTCACGCCCAGCATCTCCGCCGCCTGCCGGAAGACCGCCGGAGACCGCTTGTCCGCGCCAAGCTCCTGGGCATAGATGATCTTTTCAAAGTAAACATCCAGCCCGTGGTTTTGCACCGCCGCCCGGCAGTGCTCCGGCACGCAGGCGGTAAACACCGCCATCCGGTGCCCCGCCTCCCTGCAGCGGTCCAGGTACTCCCGGACATGGGGCTTCAGGGGCACCGTGTCGTAAGCGTTTTTCGCCAGCTCCATCCATTCCGCCATGATCTCCTCGCAGGATTCCTCCATCCCGAAGAACTCTTTGGTGAAAACGGCGCAGTTTTGCAGAATGGAATGGGCCACCCCGTCATGGTACGCCTGACTGTATTCATAGCCGTGGCGCGCCAAAAAGGCCTTGTCCACCTCCAGCCAAACGCCGTTGGAATCGATGAGGGTGCCGTCCAGATCAAAAAGCAGCATATCGTATCTCCCGAATTTATTCATCCAGCCAAAACCGCCAGGGAAAATCAACCGCCTCCCCGGCGTAGTCGATGCCGATGCGCTTCCCGGTGTGGAAAGCGAGCCTGTCCGGACGGCGCGCCAGCCCCAGCTCCGGCAGGTCGTGGGCCAGATACAGCGCATCGCTCCCCAGGGGCAGCGCGTTCAGGCCCCTGTCGATGGACAGCCCCCTGCACAGCTTTCCCGGCCCGTTCATGAAATTTTTCCGCTGATAGGCGGACATCTCCGCCGCCTTCACCCCAAACCGCCTTTGTGCCGCCGCGTCCGCGCCGTGTACCGGTACGCAGCCCCGGATCAAAACGGCGGAGGCCACGTCCTCCGGCCCGGTGACGAAGTTGAGGCAGCTGTACATCCCGTAGATCAGATAGACGTACGCGGTGCCCGGCGCGGCATAGAGGGTCTCCGTGCGCCTGGTGCGCCTGCCGCCGTAAGCGTGGCACGCCTTGTCAATGGCCCCGATATACGCCTCCGTCTCCGTGATCCGGCAGACCATCGTCTCGCCGCCGTCCGTCCGCACCAGGTAGCGCCCCAGCAGTTCCTGGGCGGCGGTCACGGTGTCCTGAAGAAAAAATTCCCGCTCAAGTCTTGCCATTTGCCCACCTCTTTGGTACTATAACATCTTAGCGTCCATTGTACCATAGATACAGAGACGATTGCAACAACGAGGTGATGCGCCATGAGCGAAAATGTCATGAGAAAATTAGCCAAGCCCATGCTGTTTCTGGCGGCTTTCATCTGGGGCAGCTCCTTCTTCATCATGAAGGACGCCCTGGACCTGCTGCCGGTGCAGTACCTGCTGGCGATCCGGTTCACCGCCGGCGCGGTGCTGCTGGGGCTGCTCTGCTGGAAGAAATGGCGGACCTTCACGCCGGACTATCTCTGGCGGGGGGCCGTCATCGGCGGGATGCTGTATACCGCCTATTCCATCCAGACCTACGGCCTGGCCCTGACCACGCCGTCCAAAAACGCCTTTCTGACCGCGGTGTACTGCGTGCTGGTGCCCTTTTTATACTGGGCCTTCGCCCGGATCAGGCCGGACCGGTATAACGTGCTGGCGGCGGTATTGTGCGTGACCGGCGTGGGGCTGGTGAGCCTTACCGGGGATCTGACGGTGAATCCGGGAGACGGCCTGACCCTGCTCTGCGCGGTCTTCTACGCCATGCACATCGTATCGGTGGCCAAGGTTTCCCCGGGGAAGGACATCTACCTGCTGACGGTGTTCCAGTTCGCCTTTGCGGGGCTGTACGCCTGGATCGGGGGCGCGCTGACGGAGACGTTTCCCGCCCAGGCGCTGGCGAAGCCGGAGGTCCTGCTGCCGCTGGCCTATCTGGCGGTGATGGCCACCACGGTCGCCCTTCTGTTCCAGAATGTGGGGCAGGTGTGGTCCGACCCCGCCTCGGCGGCGGTGATCCTGTCGCTGGAGTCGGTGTTCGGCGTGCTGTGCTCGGTGCTGTTCGCCGGGGACGAAGTAAACGGCAGGATGCTGGCCGGCTTCGCCCTGATCTTTGTGGCGGTGGTGTGCAGCGAAACCAAGTTCTCCTTCCTGCGGAAAACAGAGGGCCGCTCCTGACGGAAAGGGGCAAAAAAGGCGGCCGGCCGGTTTCCCGGCCAGCCGCTTTATTGGATCCATCAGATACCGTGCTGGTAGTTGTACGCGCCGCACAGGGCGTTGGTGTTCTTGATGATGATATGCATCGCCACCAGGGGGCCGATGCCGCACAGCAGGGCGCCGATGAGCTGCCACAGCAGGATGGTGGTGCCGTTCTCCTGGAAGTTGAGGCCGTACCGGGGCGCGTTGGCCGCCAGACGGTTGCCCAGGGCGTAGTACCAATAGAGGCCGTAGAAGCCGCAGGTGATCATGCTCAGCAGGACCAGCTTGATCAGGCCGGCGGTGGACTTGCCGTCCCCGGCGCAGGCGGCGTTCACATCCCGGGCCAGCGCGTAGATGAAATACCAGCTGTAAAAGCCGCAGGTGATGAAAGTCAGCAGGATGTACGCGATCAGGCTGCGGTCCGCCTTCAGCCGGAAGGGGGCGTAGCC
>CAMWTG010000236.1 GCA_947177115.1 uncultured Clostridia bacterium | reverse complement strand
GCTTTGGGTCATGGGTATAGAACTATGACGAAGAATCGGCCTGGTTATAAAGGAGAAAAGTTTCCTGTTCCAGCAGCGACAGCTTCATGACGGGCCTCCTTTCCGCTGGCCAAAGTCCAGCTTGAAGTTCACATACTCGCCGGTATCCTCCAAAAGCACATCCGCGTCATAGGTTTTTCCGGTTTTTTCCGAGTAGCAGCCGGTGAGCCTTGCGCGCCCGTCTTTTAAGAGGGCCGCGACAATGGCCTTGGTGGGCTGTTTCTTCTTGGCGCTCCACCACTTGCTGTCTTTCCAGATGGCAAATCTGCAAGTTTCACTTTGGCAGAAAAATCCCTTTTGCGATTCCGTAACCTCACCGCCGCACCGGGGGCATCTGCCTACTGCTTCGCGGGGCGGGGAGAACAGGTACTCGGTTCCCTTGACCACCTGATAGGTTGCCGCCAGCTCCCGCAGCATGGCGTAAATCCCGGACAGAAACTCCTCCGGGGAAAGCTCGCCGCGCTCAATCTCGCCCAGCCGGTACTCCCACTCGGCGGTGAGAAGCGGGGATTGCAGCTGTTCCGGCAGAACGGTAATGAGGGAACGCGCGTCGCGGGAGGGCATCAGCTGGACCGTCTTTTTGCTCTTTTTCCGTTCCAGAAAACCGGTGGAGGCCAGCTTTTCCAGAATCCCGGCGCGGGTGGCAGGCGTACCCAATCCCTTGCGCTCGGCGGTATCCGGCATATCCTCTTTACCGGCGTTCTCCATCGCGGAGAGAAGGGTATCTTCGGTGAAATGCTTTGGCGGGCTGGTTTTCCCCTCCTTGACGGAGGCGTTGGAAACAGGTAAAGACTGTCCCTGGGAGAGTTCCGGCAGCGTCTTTTCCTCTGGTCTTTCCTCCGGCTCCGGGGCATTTTTCAGACCGGCGTGATAAGCGGAATCCAGCCTGCGCCAGCCGGGGCGCTGAATGGTTTTCCCTTTTGCGGCAAACTCCTGACCGGCGCAGACCAGCGTGGCGGCGGTTTCCTCGTAAAGATGGGGTTCCGCCACCGCGCACAGCAGCCTTGCGGCCACCAGCTCCAACACCGCTTTTTCCCCCACAGGGAGGGCGGACAAATCCGCATCCCGAAGATTGCGGGTGGGGATCACCGCATGGTGGTCGGTCACTTTCTTATCGTTGATGACCGCCTCCGGGTTGCAGGTAATGCCAATCCCTTTTCGGAACGGCATGGCGTTGGCGGTGAGGTTGACCAGCACCGGCAGGCCCTCCGCCATATCCGAGGTCAGATACCGGCTGTCCGTCCGGGGATAAGTACACAACTTTTTCTCATAGAGATTTTGCAGATAGTCCAGTGTTTGCTGGGCGGTAAACCCCAGCAGGCGGTTGGCGTCCCGCTGTAAGGTGGTCAGATCATAAAGGGCGGGCGGCTTTTCGGACTTCTCTTTCCGCTGCGCCTGCTTCACCACCGCAGAACCTCCCTGGCAGGCGGTTTTCAGCTCTTTCGCGGCGGTTTTGTCTTTCATCCGCGCCCCCACAGCGGTAAATCCGGGCAGTTCCAGCGCCACCGTAAAGAACGGCTCCGGCTGGAAGGCTTCAATCTCTGCTTCCCGCTGGACGATAAGGGCCAGTGTAGGGGACATAACCCGCCCGATGTTGAGGGTCCGGCGGTACAGCACCGAAAACAGCCGGGTAGCGTTGATGCCCACCAGCCAGTCGGCTTTGGCGCGGCAGAGCGCCGCCTGATGCAGACCGTCATAGTCCGCGCCGGGGCGGAGGTTTTCAAAGCCCTCCCGGATTGCTGAATCCTCCATGCTGGAAATCCAGAGCCGTTTCATGGGCTTTTTGCACCCCGCCAGCTCATAGACGTTGCGGAAAATCAGTTCGCCCTCCCGTCCTGCGTCACAGGCATTTACCACCTCGGTCACATCTGGGGCGCACAGCAGCTTTTTGAGAATATCAAACTGTTTCTTCTTGTCCCGCCCCACGCTCATTTTCCAGTCCGAGGGCAGGATCGGCAGATCGTCATAGCGCCACTTGGCGTACTTAGGGTCGTAGCTGTCCGCGTCGGCAAGCCCCGCCAGATGCCCCACGCACCAGCTGACCCGCCAGCCGTTCCCTTCCAGATACCCGTCCTTGCGGGCATTGGCCCCGATCACAGCGGACAGGCTTTGGGCCACCGACGGTTTTTCAGCAATCACAAGGCGCATAATCTTCATCCTCCCATTCTTCCCGCATAGATGTACGCAGCTTTTCCTCAATGCTGTTGTCCTCTGTCAGCATCAGGTCATAGCCGAACCGGTAATCATATCGGTACAGTTTTCCTACCAGATCATTAATGAGGATGCGGCAGGCCAGAATGACACGTTTTTTATCCACCTGCATCAGCTGGTAGCGTTGATAATCGCTGTAATAGGACTCATGCCGGTGCGCGCGGCTGTTGGCGTCCTCCAGCAGCCAGTCCACCGGGTCCTGGCAGCCTTCCTCTTTTTCCCCCTCCATATATTTCAGCAGTTCCATCACCATCGGAAAGCTCTGCTCGTCCATGCGGGCTTCTTCTTTCAGATAGCCGATCAGGGCGCATAAAAGCAAGCAGGCCGCTGTCTGTTCCCGTTCCGTTAAAGCCTCCATCGTCTTTGCGGCATCCGGCAGAAGCCTTTCCCCTACAAAAGTTTCCACATCGCCGGAATACAGCTGGCGGATGGAATCTATGGACAGCGGGGCGGCTGTGTCGCCATCCATAGAAAAGTCATAGAGGTCATCGCTCTGTGCAGGCTTTTTCCGAAGTTTGCGTATCAGGGTAGAAACAATATCGCCGCCCAGATACACCGCCAGACAGCACAGGTCAAAAACAGCGATGCCTTTTATCAATAAAATAAGATACTTCATTTCCGATCTCTCCTTTCTTTCAGCTGCTTTTCCAGTTCCCGGTGGCAGAATCCCACACAGGGCCTCCCGTAGTTGCCGCAGCCATAGCAGGGGTGGCTTTTGGGTAAAGAGGGAGGGCGGGAAGTTTTCTTCCTGCCCTCCGGTTTCTGTGTCATCATGCGCTCAAAGGGGCTGTCGGTGAAGCGGGTCATTCCGGTTCTTCCCCGCTTTCCTCCGGTTCCTCCTCCGCGTCCTCCTCGGATTCCCACAGCTCATCTTCCTCATCGCCGTAGTCATAATCGTCCAGATTGTCCGGGCCTTTGGTTTTCGGCTTGTTCTTCATAAACTTGAAGTAGTAGAGCGCGCCCCCGCCGCCTAACAGGGCCACAACCAAAAGCAGGACAGCCGGATTCATGCCGGACTTTTTCTCCGGTTCCGGCTCCGTTGCAGGCGGCTCCTCCGGTTCCGCCGCCTTGCCGGTGCAGCTTGTCATGGTAAAGGCGCAGACCGGGCAGTTCCGGTTGATTGCGCCTGCCTGACATTTCTCGGTGCAGCCGCAAACGGCGGGAGGTTTTTCGCTGTCCCCGTCCTCCATCAGCGCCATCAGGTCGGCTTCGTCTACCTGGTTGAGAAAATGGACGGTGTTTTCCCCCTCGTCATCCCGGTCCACCAGGATGTAGAAGTAGTTGCCGTTTTTGGTGGTAACGGTAATCAGCTGCTTGTTTCCGCCGTAATCGTCCACCAGGGTGGCGTTGCCATCCGGGGTGAGGGGCGGTGTTTCCTCCGGCTGCTCCACCTGTACGTTGGAATCGTTGGTTTCATCAGCCGGTTCCTCACCGCCGCCCGCGTAGGCGGGGACAGAAAAACCGCCCATGAGGACCAGGGCGGTACAAAATGCGGCCAGTGTCCGCAATAACTGTTTAGATTTCATCGTGAATTTCCTCCTTTTCCTGGGTGTCGGGTGCAGGCATTCCCACGCCGGGAATCCCGCCGCCGGACAGCAGCGCGTTCAGCTCCTGCGGGGTCATGCGGACCGCCCGCACCAGCTGGACGATTTGCAGGTTCTCCGCCTCGGTTTTCTGCGCCTCCAATTCCCGCAGCCTGTTCTGGTATTCCGCCAGCTTTTCGCGGGTCTTTGCGATCTCCCGGTCAATCCGGTCGATTTTGTTCGTTGCCATCTGTAAACACTCCTTCCCATATGGTTTAGTTCCAGTTCATCAGGCCGTAGCCCTTGATACACTGATAATTCAGATCATAGCTTTTGATTTTGCAGGCGTCGCCGGAATTGCCCTCCACCGTATAGACCCGGCTCCCGTCTGTGCCGATCACAATGCCAACATGGTCGGCGGAACCGTCCAAATCCCAGTCAAAGAAAATGGCGTCGCCGGGGGCGATGTTGGCATATCCGCGCCCGCCCCATTGTCCATGCGACTGGAACCAGGGTACGCCCTGGGACTGGCAGCCAGCAAAGCGCGGTTCGCTTTTCCCGGCCTGGTTATAGCACCAGCTCACGAAGCAGG
This sequence comes from uncultured Clostridia bacterium, assembly GCA_947177115.1. Lineage (GTDB taxonomy): Bacteria > Bacillota > Clostridia > Oscillospirales > Oscillospiraceae > Pelethomonas. The sequence continues at coordinate 76 of CAMWTG010000236.1, read as the reverse complement.
CGCACCATTCCACCCGGCTGTTAAAGCCGTACCAGCTCCAATACGGATAGCCGCCCACGTTTCCCACCTGACGCTT
>CAMWTG010000235.1 GCA_947177115.1 uncultured Clostridia bacterium | reverse complement strand
TGAACTTCCGTTGTCCCTCCTGCTTCATGCGGGACCTGGACATCGATATGTTCTACGACAAAGAGAAGCAGGAATACTACTGCATCCGCTGTCAGTACACGGGTTCTGAGGCGGACGTCCTGGCGAAAAATCAAATGGCCCGCTTCCGCTACGGCTTTATTGGGAAGCGGATCACCACATTTGACTAAAACAGCATGGCCCCCGTTCCGAAACGGAGCGGGGGCTAAATAAGAAGGGGTGTTTTTTTGATGATCAAGGGCGCAGACTTATCCTCCCTCCTGGAGGTAGAACGCCGCGGCGGCTTATTTCGGGACGGCGGCGAACCATTGGACGCTTTGGATATCTTAAGCCGGTACGGCATTGATTGGGTACGCCTGCGGCTGTGGAACGACCCCTTTGATGAAAACGGAAACGACTACGGCGGAGGTGTCTGCGATTTGGCCGCCGTGCTTACGCTGGCCGGACGGGCCAAAAGGGCGGGGATGAAGTGGCTGCTGGACATCCAGTATTCCGATTTCTGGACCGACCCTGGCTGTCAGACGCTCCCCAAGGCGTGGCGCGGGCTGGACGAGCAGGCGCTGGAAAACGCCGTATATCAATACACACGGGACGTGCTGCGGTCGTGTCAGACCGCCGGCGCCCCGCCGGACATGGTCCAGGTGGGCAACGAGCTTACCGGAGGACTGCTGTGGCCCACCGGGCAGGTTCCCAACTGGAAAAACATCTGCCGGTATCTGATGGCGGGAGTCCGGGCTGTCCGGGAAGAAGCTCCCCAAGCACCCGTTGTGATTCATCTGGACCACGGCGGAAAGAACCCGCTGTACCGGCATTGGTTCGACAACTACTTTGCCCAGGGCGGGGAATGTGATATCATTGGACTGAGCTTCTACCCCTGCTGGCATGGAAAAATGGAGGGCCTAGCCGCCAATATGAACGACCTGGCCCTTCGCTACGGCAAAGACCTGGTGGTGATTGAGGCCGGGACCGCCTTTACCGCCGAAAGCTACGCCGCCCATGAGGGGTTGGACGAAGCCGGCCGCAAGGGACCGACTGCCGGGGCGGATATGGCGGAGCGCCTGGAATACCCCATGACGCTCCAGGGGCAGACCGCCTATATCCAGGACCTGGCGGACTGCATCCGCGCTGTGCCGGCTGGACGCGGGAAAGGCTTTTTCTGGTGGGAGCCCTGCTGGCTGCCGGTCCCGGGTTCCAGCTGGGCTAAAAAGAGCGGCTGGGAATATATCGGGAAAGCAGGCCCGGAAGGAAACGAATGGGCCAATCAGACACTCTTTGACTTTGACGGAAACGCCCTGCCGGCAATGGCGGCGATCCGCGATCTTTAATCTGACCTTGTGGAGGAGATTGGGATGAAAAATTGGATGATTGGCGCGGATGTGTCCACGCTGCTGGAGGTGGAACGCTGCGGCGGAAAGTTTTATGACGGCGGCCCGGCGGAAGACGCCTTAGTCATTTTGAAACGCTACGGCGTAAACACCCTCCGCCTGCGGCTGTGGAACGACCCGTACAGTCCTTCCGGAGAGCCCTATGGCGCAGGGAGCTGCGACCTGGAGCACGTCATCGCGCTGGCCCGCAGGGCGAAGGCCCAGGGCATGAGCTGGATGCTGGATCTCCACTACAGCGACTTCTGGGCGGACCCGGGCAAACAGACAATCCCCAAAGCATGGCAGGGATTGCGCGAGAACGAGCTGGTTGAGGCAATCCGCGTTTACACAGACCGGATTCTTCGGACCCTGGCGAAGGAGGATATTCCCCCGCAGATGATCGCCGTGGGCAATGAGCTTTCTAACGGTATGCTCTGGCCCGCGGGCAAAACCCCCAACTACGCCGCCATCACCCGTTTTGTCAGCGCCGGCGTGGAGGCGGTTCGGGCCTTTGACCCGGACCTCCCTGTCATGATCCACCTGGACAACGGAGGCAATAACTTCCTCTATCGTGAATGGTTTGACAGCTACTTTTCCAATGGCGGCGCGGATTTCGACTGTATTGGCCTGAGCTACTACCCCTTCTGGCACGGCACCATGGATGATCTCGCGGCCAATCTGCGGGATGTGGGGAAACGCTACAGGAAGGCTCTGATTGTGGCAGAGACCTCTATGGGATTCACAATGGAAGATTACAAGAGATATGAGGGCCTGCCTGACCAGGAGCGCAAGGGTATGGCCACCAGGCCGGCTCTGGTGGAGAAGATCGACTACCCTATGACAAAGGAGGGGCAGCGCAGCTTCCTCCGCGACCTTATCACCCTGCTGCGGGAAACGCCCCATACCGCCGGATACTGCTGGTGGGAGCCCTGCTGGCTGCCCGTGCCAGGGAGCCAGTGGGCTACTCCGGCGGGATGCGCCTATGTGGGGGAGCCCGGCCCGGGAGGAAACGAATGGGCAAACCAGGCCCTGTTCGATTATGACGGAAACGCCCTTCCCGCTCTGGGGGAGCTCCGGCGGGATGCGGAACATTAAGGAGGATATCCATGTCAAGCAGTCCCATTTTGCGAAACCGGATGACCTATTGGTCCATGCCCCAGATCTCCGTCAACACCCTGAAAATGATCGGGACGATCCTGATGGTGCTGTACTTTTTCAGCGCCTCGGTGGTACAAAACGGCATCCTCCATATGTCAGACTATACCACTGACCAGCTAAACGAGCTTCTTGCCGCGGATGGGCGAATGATGCTGTGGGCCGGGATTGGTTCCGTGGGCTCGGTGGTAGGCGTGATGGGCGTGCCTATTTTCGCCTATCTGCTGGTGCTAGGAGTGGAGTACACTTCTGACCTCCGGCGGTATGCCGCCGCGGTTCTCATTGCCGCATTCGTCTCAGAAATTCCCTACGACCTGGCCATGTCTGGGCAAATGTGGAACTGGTTGGAGCAGAACAGCCTGTGGACCGTGCTGATCACGCTGGTCATGCTGTGGCTGCTCCGGCGGTTCCAGGGGCCGGGAATGGTCCCGCTGCTGCTCAGCTTTTTCATCACGGCGGCAGGCTGCTTCTGGGCGGTGTTCCTCCGGTGCAAGTTTGGTGGCGGCTTCGTGCTGATTGCTGCGCTGCTCTATTTGCTGCGGGGACACAAGGGTGTCAGCTATGGGCTGGGCGCGCTGGTCAGCTTGATCTACGCCACGGCACCTCTGGGGTTTGTGCTTGTTGCCCTGTGCGATGGACAACGGCGGAGTATGGGACAGTGGGGCAAGTATGCCTACTATGCGCTCTACCCCATTACAATGATACTGTTCGCGGTATGGACTGTTATGATTTAAATAAGCAAAAAGAAGGAAGGAATGATGACAACCATATCTGCTGGAAATCATCGCCAAAGATGTAAAGCGGAAGTCACTCATTGCGTATGGCGCTCTGGACATCACCAGCAATGGCTCCCCTGTTTTTTGCAGTACTCCTCCTATGAAATGGAAAACGGGTGCTGGCGCTTTTGTGGCATCGGTACTCGTTTTATTTTCTGACTTTCCATGTATCGATTCAATTGAATACGACCACCGGCAGAGACTACTCCCTGGACGGGTGCTCCTGATTTATTTGCAAAAAGACCCCCACGAAAGCCGTGCGGTCATGATTCCCAGTGTTTGCCACGGAATTCTGCCAGAAATCTGTTGTGCATCTCAGCCGCTGTCCCGAGAAACCGATGCTGTTCAGCTTATGTCGTAGTTTATCACACTTTTTTATCCATTACAAGAGATTTTCTGTAGGAGCAGGAGGAAGACGGAGGGATAGAGAACAGTACAACGTTATCCGGCACAACGAGGGCCTTTGATTTATACCAGGCAGCACCATCGCAACAGAGCAAGATCCTGTCTCCTTTGCATTGCTTAGACAGTAACAGGGTGCTGTCTTTATTGCAGTATGGCAGCAAAAAAACAGCTCTCACCTGTAGAAGGCTCGACTGCGCCATAAACATAGCGGTATTCCTGGATGCGATAACATTGGAACAACTGGCCCGGAGCTATCAGATCACGTTCTGTTCCTATACAATTTTTCCTGAGATTTTGGACTATGTGAACTCGTTTTCACTGCGGCATGACCGAACGGTGAATTACGGTCCGATGCAATCAGCTTGACATTTATGCATAAGCAGTCATTATTTCCCAGAAAAGTGGAAGGAGAACGTCTGCTTTCTTTCAGCTTCTGAAGATAAAATGTCCTCAAAAATACCAGAATTGCTAAATGTCCCTACGGACATTTATAGTTTTGCTGCTCCAAAGTAAGATTTTAAGCGAATAATGTAGATTGCCCCTTGACGAACCGGGCTGAGGACGCTATAACGCAGATGTAACGAATTATTGCGAGATACTATGATAATGTCTGATTTAAGACGCGCATAATGTCTTTCAAATAATGACACCCGAGAGGGCTGTAGCAATTCGTTGCTATGGCCCTTTTTTTGTACCCATTTTTCCTCCCCCACTACATATTTAGGGATCTCACGCAAGAA
>CAMWTG010000234.1 GCA_947177115.1 uncultured Clostridia bacterium | reverse complement strand
AATATACACAAAAATTCCGCTTGGAAAATGATGCCGCCGGTGGGCTGCTGCAGCGCGGCTGAGAGCGAGGGAGAAGGAAACGTGGGAAAACGGAACGAAGCCGGACAAATGATGGCGCCGCAGGCGGCGGACGGAGGGGGTTCCTGCAAAATGAATTTCAACCGGAGAAATTTTGTGTTATCTTGACAAGCATTTCACCTGATGATAAACTGTCATTGGGAGGTTTTGCCCAAAAGAGAGGAGAGTGACCATGGAGAAAACGGATCCCCGCTACCGCCATTTTGTTCAGATCCTTCGGGAGGAATTGGTGCCTGCCATGGGCTGCACCGAGCCGATTGCCATTGCCTACGGCGCGGCCAAGGCCCGGGAGGTCCTCGGCCGGATTCCGGAGAGGATGCAGGTGGAGGCCAGCGGAAATATTATCAAAAACGTCAAAAGCGTGGTAGTTCCCAACACCGGCGGACTGAAAGGCATTGAGGCCGCCGCCGCCGCCGGCGCTGTGGCAGGGGACGCGGGAAAGATCTTGGAGGTCATCTCCTGCGTTGCCGGGGAGCAGAAGGCGGCTATCCGGGACTATCTGGCCGGTCACGAGATCAAGGTGCGGCCCGCCGGGGGAGATGTGGTGTTTGACATCATCCTGACCCTGTGGGCGGGTGAGGACCGGGTGCGGCTGCGGATCGCGGACTACCACACCAATGTTATTTTTATTGAGAAAAACGGCGAGACGCTGTTCAAATGCGGGGAGGTCCTGTCTCCCGCCGGCGTGGCCAGCGGCCTGACGGACCGGAGCTGTCTGACGGTGGAGGCCATTCTGGATTTTGTGGAGACCGTGGATCTGGAGGACATTCGGGAAATGGTCCAGCGGCAGATCGACTATAACTGGGCCATTGCCCAGGAGGGCATGGCCCATGAATGGGGGGCCAATATCGGCAAGGTACTGAAAAATGACTACGGCGAGGACGTGAAGATCCGGGCCAGGTACATGGCCGCCGCCGGATCCGATGCCAGGATGAGCGGCTGCGAGAAACCGGTGATCATCGTCTCCGGCAGCGGCAACCAGGGCATCACCGCATCGGTGCCGGTGGTGGTATACGCCCGGGAGCTGGGCGTTGGACAGGAGAAGACGCTGCGGGCGGTGGCTTTGAGCGACCTGCTGACCATCCACATGAAGACCGGCATTGGCCGTCTGAGTGCCTACTGCGGCGCGGTCAGCGCCGGATGTGCTGCCGGAGGGGCCGTGGCCTATCTATACGGCGGCGGCTACCAGGAGGTGGCCCATACCCTGGTCAACGCGCTGGCCACCATTTCCGGCATGATCTGCGATGGGGCCAAACCCTCCTGCGCGGCCAAGATCGCAGCGGCGGTGGACGCGGGGATACTGGGCTACCACATGTTCCGCAGCGGCCAGCAGTTCCGGGGCGGTGAAGGTATTGTCACCAAGGGCGTGGAAGAGACCATTGCCAACATCGGCCGCCTGGGCCGTCTGGGGATGCGGGAAACGGATAAGGAGATCATCCGGATCATGACGGGGGCGTACAGTCAAACAACTTGAAAAGCAGCAAAGTGCGGCGGATATGATGGCGCACGGTTTCGTTATCGTTCTCTGCGCGTCCCTATGCTCCCGCGTCCTTTTTGATGTTTCCCCGGCCGGCTGTAGGCGGCGGGAGAATGCCGGACAAGCCCGGAAGGAGCGGCCCGATGCCTCCATCGGCCGCTCCCTCGCTTTGCCTCAAGGCCGTCCGCCAATTTTCCGAAAAATTTATTGCCGTCCGCGAAAAAGTCTGTTATAATATATAAGCCGCTTTATACCTTGCGGCGCGGCTGCTGCCGCAGGAGACTCCACCGCTGTGAGAAGGGATGTGACTTCTATGAACAGAGAACAAACGCGCAGGCAGCGGATCCTGATCGCGGATGATTCGGAAATGAACCGCTCTATCCTGGCTGATATGCTGGGAGATGAATACGACATACTGGAGGCCGAGAACGGCGCGGAGGCCGTTGGCGCTATTCAGAAGTACCGCACGGAGATCGACCTGGTCCTGCTGGACATTGTGATGCCTGAGATGGACGGCTTTGAGGTGCTCACCGTCATGAACCGGAATAACTGGATCGAGGATATCCCGGTGATCATGATCTCCGCCGAGACCGCCCCCGCCCATATTGAACGTGCCTATAACCTGGGCGTCACCGATTTTATCACCCGGCCCTTTAACGCCCTGGTGGTCCACCGCCGGGTGGTCAATACCACCCTGCTCTATGCCAAGCAGAAAAAACTGGTGGGCATGGTGGCCGATCAGATCTATGAAAAAGAGCGGCAGAACGCTCTGATGATCGACATCCTCAGTCATATCGTGGAATTCCGCAACGGGGAGAGCGGGCAGCATGTGCTGCACATCCGGACCCTGACGGAATTGTTTTTGCAGCGGCTGATGCTGACCACGGACGCTTACCAGCTGTCCCCCATGGACATCAATATGATCAGCATCGCTTCCGCCCTCCACGATGTGGGCAAGATTTCCATCCCCGGCGAAATCCTCAACAAGCCCGGCCGTTTTACCGATGAGGAGTTCGCCATCATGAAGAACCATACCGTCATTGGCGCGGATATGATGGAGGCCGTGCCTGTCCGGGGCTCCGAGCCGCTGATCAAGGTGGCCCGGGACATCTGCCGCTGGCACCATGAGCGCTGGGACGGGCGGGGCTATCCCGATGGGCTGAAGGGGGATGCCATTCCGATCTCCGCGCAGATCGTGGCGCTGGCCGATGTATACGATGCCCTTACCAGCGCCCGGGTCTACAAGCCGCCCTTCCCCCATGAGAAGGCGGTGCAGATGATCCTCAACGGCGAGTGCGGCGCGTTCAACCCGCTGCTGATGGAGATTCTGGAGGAGGTGGCTCCCCAGCTGCCCGAGCATCTTCAGGACGGCGGCGAGCACAGCACCCAGATGGAGATGCGCTCCGTAGCCCAGGAGATGCACCACTACGAGGAGCTGTCCGCCTCCGAGCGGACGCTGCAGCTGCTGGAGCATGAGCGGATGAAGTACAGCTTCTTCGCCGCCATGAGCCAGGAGATCCAGTTTGAGTACACCGTTGAACCCTCTATTGTGACCCTCAACACCTGGGGCGCCCAGCGGCTTGGGCTGAAGGAGACGGTGATGGACCCCCTCCACAATGAGAAGGTCCGTGCCGTCCTGGGGGAGGCCAGCACGGAGGAGCTGATCCGGGCCCTGCGGAATACCAGCCCCGCCCAGCCGGTGATCCGCTTTGAGTGCAAATCCGTCCACGATGGGGAGGAGCGCTGGTGCAGGATCATTGCCAGGGCCACCTGGAGCGCCGATGAACCGCCCCAGTATACCGGCGCCATCGGCAAGGCCGTGGACATCCACGACTCCCAGATGAAGCTGGCCGCTTTGGAGCGGATGGCCTCCCACGATACGCTGACGGGTCTTCTGAACCACGCCAGCGCCAAAAAGCGGATCGAGGAACGGATCGCGTCCCGGCCCGATGAACAGTTTGCTCTGGCCATTTTCGATCTGGACCACTTCAAAAATGCGAACAATACATATGGTCACATTTTTGGTGATGAGGTGCTGAAATTCCTGGCGGGAAAGCTCCAGGACAGCATCCGCGGCGCGGACATCGCCGCCCGGGTGGGCGGGGACGAGTTCCTGCTGTTCCTGGAGTACCGGGGAGAGCTGGATCCCATCATCTCCCGAATCTACCACACGATCTCCGGCTGCGTCTATGAGCAGTTTCCCATCTGCCTGAGCATGGGCATCGCCCGTACCGATGTGGTAGGCACCGACTATGAGACCATGTTCCACGCGGCGGACCAGGCTCTGTACCGGGTGAAGCGGTCCGGCCGGGGCAGGTATGATTTTTACGATGAGAGCATGCGGGATATGCTCTCGGTCATTTCCCCCATTGAGGGCAGTACGGACGATGCCGGACACGTCTCCGGCGAGGAAAAAGGAGAGGACAACTGATGACGCTGCAAGAATGTTATGCCGCCCTGGGCGGCGATTACGCTGGAGTCGCGAGCCGTCTGCCCACGGAGCGGATGGTGCAGAAATTCGTGCTGAAGTTTTTAAATGATGGCAGCTATGACCTGCTGGTCCGGTCCATGGCCGCGGAGGATTACGCCGAGGCGTTCCGGGCAGCCCATACCATCAAGGGCGTGTGCCAGAATCTGGACTTCACTGTCCTCTATCAGTCCAGCTGCCAGCTCAGCGAGGCACTGCGCAACGGCTTTACCCCCGAGGCTCCCGCCCTGGCGGAGCAGGTGGGGGCGGACTACCGGAGGACCGTGGAAGCGATCCGGGCATACCAGGCGTCCAACGGCCTATGAGAAAGAGCGGCCTTGAGCAGCCGGCACAGCGGGAGGTTCTGCCAGATGCATACGAAATTGAAGAATTCCACGACTCGGTTCCTTACCATTAGTCTGATCCTGTTATCTATCCTGACT
>CAMWTG010000233.1 GCA_947177115.1 uncultured Clostridia bacterium | reverse complement strand
GGCTGCGCGGGCGTCCAGCGTGAGGGACGGCAGCGGGAGGGCTCTGGCGCCTATGGACATTGTCTGGAAGACCCTCCTGCCGGGGTTCAGCGCCGTCACGTCCATGACTATAGATGGCAGGCAGATGAAAACGGCCCTTATGGGCGGGGAGGTCCCTGACCCTGTGCGGCTGTGGCTGGCCAAGTGGGACGCCTCCCACGGCTCACCGGTCCACACTTTGGCGGTCCGGGGCAGGGACGCTTTCGGACACCCCAGGACCCGGTATGCCTATCTGCTCTGGAATCAGCAGGAGGGGGCTTTTCAGGAGGTCTCCATGTATCCCAACCCCTTTATCGTTACCGGGGGGGAGGAGAGCCGGGACTGGGTGTATGAAGAGGAATCTCATACCCTGCGCATCCTTTCCGGCCAGGTGACCGCCATCGCCGGAGGTTCCGGCACGGACGCGAATCAGTTGCCGTTCAGCGGCCGGATTGCCCTGGAGGACAGCATTGGTCCGGTGGAGCTGACGCTGAAGGGCGTGGTCTGCCGGGTGTCCGGCGGCAGGGCCTTCTTCCTGGGCCGGGACAATGATGTGACGCTGCTGCTTCAGAGCGGCAGCAGCAACTATTTCGAAAGCGGCGAGGGGTATGCTGGTATCTCTCTGGGGGATGGCACCTCCCTGAAGATCGACTGCGCCGGGCCCCGCGGCAGCAGCCGGAACCCCGTGGGGGCCCTCACCGCCGCCGGCGGGTCCGGCGGAGCCGGCATCGGGCGGGACTGCGATGGCGGACGGGACCGGTCCAGCCGTATCCTGATCCGGGGCGGTGCGGTCACCGCTATTGGTTCCGGCGGCGGCGCGGGCATCGGCGCGGGGAAACGGGGGTCCATGGGGCCGGTGACCATCACCGGCGGCGAGGTTGCTGCCACCGGCGGACAGGGCGGCGCCGGTATTGGCGCTGCGTTGGGTGCGCCGGCAGGCGACATCAGCATCCGTGGCGGCGCTGTGACCGCGGAGGCTGCCTGCCATGCCGCCGCCATTGGCGCGGGCATCCAGGGGGAGAGCGGCAGCATCCTTATTACCGGGACGGCCCGGATCCTGCGGGCCCTGGGCGGCGATCCCGGTGCGGATATCGGAGCCTGCCTGTTCGGCGGCTGCGGAAAGGTGACCATCACCGGCAGCGCGGATATCGGCGGCGCTAAGCTGCGGACCCGGGCGGGCGTGGCCCTGCGGATGGGGGAGGATACGGTGACGCTGCCCCAGTTCCGCCTCTCTGCCGGAGCGCTGCAGCTGGATAAGATATCCCTGTCCACCCGGGAGGGGGCGCGGATCGCCGGGATGACGCTCGATGCGGGCCGCCGTTGGGTCTCCCGGATTCAGTCAGCCTACGGGGTGCTGTATGGGCGGGCGGAGCAGAGTTTCAGCGGTTTCCACAGCGTCTATCAGTATATCAGCGTGACGGCAAGGGGGCCTGTGCGGGACGATGTTTCCGCCGGAGTACTGCTGGCGGGTATACGGCAATCCATTCCTCTCCCGGACTCTCAGGCCATGCAGACCCACAGCAAACGGGGGACGGAGGATGTGCGGCAGCTGCTGCGGTGACGGAAAAAGCCGGGCCGGTTTATCTGTTGACTTTGACTATAGTAAACTTCATAATTCCTGCCAGCGTCTGTGGGGGCGGGTATTACCCGCCCGCTCTGCCGGTATGCACCGCGTGACCCCGCGGTCGGTGATCGACTGGCAGGGGGGACCGAAATGAGGGGTGCATGTCATTATTGGTGGCATGCTTAGCTTGTGACAAATCGGCAAATCGGTGTTTGGAGGATTGAAACCCATGGAGATTAGAAGAGCAACAGAGCATGAGTTGTTGGAATTGTGGGGATATGAGAGTATTCATACTGCTTCTTCTAATGCAAAATTCTTTTGCGACAACATAAAAAAAGGGAATGCCGAATTTTGGACGCTCGACTATGATGGAGAGCTGGTTGGAGAGTTGTATGTTTTCTATGACCTTGAGCACAAAGATTTTGCAGATGGCAAAAGAACTGCATATCTTTGTGCATTTAGAGTTAGAACAGATTTCCGTGGTCAGGGATTCGGAACAAAGCTGATCTGCCACGTAATGGAGCACATAAAGGATTTGGGATATCAAAGGATATCTATTGGTGTTGACACTACAGATATGGCTAATATTCGTTTATATAAGCGGCTTGGTTTTACAATAAAGGTAAAGGAGTGCGCAGAGGATCCTTGTGACAGAGACGAAAATATGCAGCCAAGATCATGTCCTTGCTTTTGGCTGTTATATAAAGAGGTCTAAATGATCTGCTGAAATTCGCTATTTCAGAATTGAAAATGCAAGGATACGGAACAATGTCATTAAGTTAGGCACAAACTCCAATTATTAGCCTATAAAAAAGTTCGTGTCTCCGCACATTTTGGCTTGGTCTCCGAACTTTTTGATAGGTAACAATTTAAAAAATTTCCTTAACTTCATGACATTGGAGCCTGTTCCATATCTCTCCGTGCGCCACTCTGCGCACGTTGAGATACGGAACAGGCTCCTGCCTTATACTGTTCCTTCAGGAAAATGCATGAATCCCATTGTCCGGCAGAGGCCGCTCTTTTGCAACAGATGCGGTCAGCGTTCCGGCACCTTTACGATCCAGCCGTAGCGGTCCTCCCTCCGGCCCCACTGGATGCCGGTGAGGGTATCGTACAGGTCCTGGGCACAGGGGCCGATCTGCCGGTCATTTACCGCCAGCTGCCTGTCCTGATAGGCAAAAGACCCAATGGGGGAGATCACCGCCGCCGTGCCGCAGCCCCATGCCTCCTCCATTTCGTCCTTCTCCAGAGCCGCCATGACCTCCTCCACGGAGATCAGCCGCTCCTCCACCTCGCAGCCCTTGTCCCGCAGCAGCCGGATACAGCTGCGCCGGGTAATGCCGGGCAGCACCGAGCCGGTGAGGGCCGGGGTGATGATCCTGCCGCCAATCTTGAACATCACGTTCATGCCGCCCACCTCCTCAATATACCGGCGGTGGACGCCGTCCAGCCACAGGACCTGCTGGAAACCCTTCTGCTCCGCTTTGGCGGCGGCGCGGTTGGCGGCGGCGTAATTCCCGCCGCATTTGGCATAGCCTGTGCCGCCGCGGACCGCCCGGACATCGGTATCCTCAATGAGGATGTCCACAGGCTTCAGCCCGCCGGAGAGGTAGCTGCCTACCGGCGAGAGAATGACCATCATTTTTGCGTGAGCAATGGAATGCAGTCCCAGATCAATGTCCGTACAGAATTCAAAGGGCCGGATATACAGGGACGCGCCGGGAGCCCGGGGCACCCAGTCCTGATCCAGCTCCACCAGCTTGAGGATGGCGTTGAGGAGGAAATCCGCGTCAAAATCCGGCAGCTGGATGCGCTCCGCGCTTTCCCGCATCCGCTGCATGTTGTCGGCGGGACGGAACAGCTGGACGCTGCCGCCGTCCGTGCGGTATGCCTTCAATCCCTCAAAGACCTCCGCGCCGTAGTGGAACACCGCCGCGCCGGGATGTATGCGCAGCTCCTCCACGGGAAGGATCTGCGGATCGTGCCAGCCCCGCTGGGGGTCGTAGTCCATGGTAAACATGTGGTCGGTAAACACCGTGCCGAAGCCCAGCTTCCGAGGATCCTCCGGTTTCGGCTGGGGGCGGGAGGTGCGGGTGATTCTGATGTCCATACCTGCGCTCCCTTTAATAGGCCACGCCCCAGATGATATCCGTGGTGCAGTCCTTGCCGCACACCGGGCACTTGCCGCCGGTCCCGGACTGGTCCAGAGGCATGCACCGGCTGGTAACGCCAACCTTTTCCTTCATAGCCAGCTCGCAGTCCAGCGCGCCGCACCACTTGGTATGGACAAAGCCGCCGCTGTTCTTTTCGATCAGCTCCTTGACCTGCTCCCAGGTTTCGGCACGGAAGGAGTTGTCCTCCAGGTTTTTCTTCGCCATGGCGAACATGTTGCGGTGGATATTGTCCAGCAGCTCCGTCACCGTATCTTCCAGCTCCGCCAGAGGCACAAAGGCTTTCTCTCCGGTATCCCGGCGGGCGATGCAGCACTGGCCCTTCTCCATATCCTTGGGGCCGATCTCCACCCGCAGGGGTACGCCCCGCATCTCGTACTCGGCGAACTTCCAGCCGGGAGCCTTGTCGCTGCTGTCCAGCTTCACCCGCACGCCGGCCTTCTCCAGCCGGTCCTGCAGGCCCTGGGCGGCCTCGATCACCCCGGGCTTGTGCTGGGCAATAGGCAGCACCACGACCTGGATGGGAGCCACCCGGGGCGGCAGCACCAGGCCGTTGTCATCGCCGTGGGTCATGATAATGCCGCCGATGAGACGGGTGGACACGCCCCAGCTGGTCTGGTGGGGGTGATGGAGCTGGTTGTCCGCGCCGGTGAAGGTGATGTCGAAGGCCTTGGCGAAGCCGTCGCCGAAGTAGTGGCTGGTGCCCGCCTGGAGGGCCTTGTGGT
>CAMWTG010000232.1 GCA_947177115.1 uncultured Clostridia bacterium | reverse complement strand
CCGGAATGGCAGGATCCGTGTAGGGGCGAGCATTGCTCGCCCGCACGATACTGGGATATTCCCGTTAGAAGCGGGCGAGCAATGCTCGCCCCTACACAGTCTGTGCGATTGAGGGGATTGTCAGGCGAAAAATGGATTTCCCTGCAACCTGCGCAATCTTTTTTTGACCGGCCATAGGTTACAGCGGTCTTCCCAATGGCCGGCAGCAGCCGGTGGCCGCACGGGCGGATGATATCCGCCCTTACAGCTGCCGCAGCGCAGGGCATACGCAGCAGTTCCGGCAGGATAACCGGCGCTACTGCTTTACCGTACTCAAGCAAAACGGATGCCCTTCCGGATCAAACAGCACCGTTGACGTTTCAAAATACTGTATTTCCGACTTTTTTGCACCACAGCGCAGCGCGTGGGCAACGCCCTCGTCCAGGTCTTCGACCAGGAAATCAATGTGGGCCATCTGCTGTTGTTTCCCGGCCTCCCAAGGCCATACCGGCGGTTCATATTCTTCTACTTCCTGAAAAGCAAGGATCCATCCCTGCGGGGAGCGAAGTCCGGCCCATCCATTGCCCGACAGTATTTTTTCCCATCCCAACAGATCCACATAAAAATCCGCCAAAGCATCTGCGTTTTTGCAGTCGTAGGCAAAACCCGCTATATCTTCAATAAAGACTGCGCAGCCTTTTTCTTTGTCGACCATAAAAGTTCGGTTCCTTTCCAATGCTGCATTACGATGAAAGTAAATCATTCAATTACCATATTGTAATATTCTTCCCCATCGCTCATATACAGAACGGCATAAAATCGTTTTCCAATAATCGTCCTTAACTTTTGGATATCCTCTAAGTTGTTCGACCCAAATTCCTGATAACATAAAGTTTCACTTTTTTCATTCAGTTGGTCATAGAAATCTGTAACATATACAAAAAACTCGTCCAAAATACCTTCTATCGGGATTTGTGTGAGATTCCTTGGAGAGGCATCTTCCTCACCGAAACATTCTGGTTCCATCTCAAACGAAAGAGACGTGACAAAGATTTCTCTTTCCTCATAGGGGGACTTCGTCTGATAGATACCCTCCTCAATCCTTTTGTAGGACGGGTCAGAATATTTTTCCGGGGTGTAGTCCCTAAAATTTTTCATGCTATTCCTCCTAAACGCCCTTTTCCTCCAGCGCCCCGATCAAACTCCTCAGCCGGATCTTCACCGCCCCCAGGTTGGTGATCTCATCGATCTTGATCTGGGTATACAGCTTTCCGCCCTCTTCCAAAATCCGCCGCACCTCATCGGTGGTGATGGCATCCACCCCGCACCCGAAGCTGACCAGCTGCACCAGCTGTACATCCGGATTCTCGCAGGCGAACCGGGCCGCCCGGTAGAGCCGGGCATGGTACGTCCACTGATTGAGCACATGCACCGGCACCGGGTCCGCCAGATGGCACACGCTGTCCTCGCTGACCACCACGAACCCCAGGGAGGAGGCCAGCTTGTCAATGCCGTGGCCGATCTCCGGGTCGATGTGGTAGGGCCTCCCGGCCAGGATCATGATCCGTTTGCCGTGGGCCCGGGCCCAGGCCACCGCCTCCTCGCCCTGTTTCCGCA
The DNA here is from genome assembly GCA_947177115.1 of uncultured Clostridia bacterium. Taxonomy (GTDB): domain Bacteria; phylum Bacillota; class Clostridia; order Oscillospirales; family Oscillospiraceae; genus Pelethomonas. The sequence continues at coordinate 2,910 of CAMWTG010000232.1, read as the reverse complement.
CGGAGAGCATGTGGGCCTCGTAGGCGGCAAAGGCCGCGTCCACCGCTTTCCGCACCTCTTTTTTTGTTACGTCATGGAATACCGGAGACAGGCTGGCATACAGCTCCTTGGCCAGCTCCTTCCGGTTGTTGATGTTCAGGAAGGGATACAGGAAATGGGTCCGCTCCAGATCGTCCATATTTCCGTGGAGCAGCTCGGAGTAGTAGGCCACCACCGGGCAGTTGTAGTGGTTGTCGCTCTCCTTCTCGTCCATGTTGTAGGTCAGGCAGGGATAGAAGATGGCGTCCACATGCCTGTCCAGCAGCACCTCCATGTGCCCGTGCATGATCTTCGCCGGATAGCAGGCCGTGTCGGAGGGGATGGAGAACTGGCCCTTCTCATAAATGCGCCGGGAGGACAGCCCCGAGACCTCCACCTGAAAGCCCAGCTCCGTAAAGAACGCGTGCCACAGCGGCAGCAGCTCGTACATCCCCAGGGCCAGCGGCAGGCCGATGGTCCCCCGGATCTCCGCCTTGGGCGCCAGGCCCATCAGCGCATCCCGCTTCCAGGCGTAAAGGTTCGGCAGCTCCTCCGCGTTAGCAAGCCCCAGCCCCTTCTGGCACTGGTTGCCGGAAATATACTTTTTCCCGCCTCCGAAGCTGTTGATGGTCAACCGGCAGTGGTTGGTGCAGCCCTGGCAGGTGGCGGCTTTAGCGGTATGTACGAAGTTTTCCAGCTTTTCCTGGGAAATCAGCGTGCTCTCCCTCAGATCCATGGCGTACAGCGCCGCGCCGTAGGCCCCCATCAGCCCCGCGATGGCGGGCCGGATGACCTCCTTGCCCAGCTCCATCTCAAAGGCCCGGAGCACCGCGTCATTGTAGAACGTGCCCCCCTGGACCACCACATGGTCCCCCAGCTCATCGGCGCTGCCTGCCCGGATCACCTTGTAGATGGCGTTTTTCACCACGCTGACGCTGAGCCCCGCAGAGATGTCCTCCACGGTAGCGCCATCCTTCTGGGACTGCTTGACGGAGGAGTTCATGAACACGGTACACCGGCTCCCCAGGTTCACCGGGGCCTCCGCCCGGAGCCCCTTTTCCCCGAAGGCGGCCGCCTCATAGCCCATGGACCGGGCGAAGGTCTCGATAAAAGACCCGCAGCCGGAGGAGCAGGCCTCGTTGAGCATGATGGAGTCGATGGCCCCGTTTTTGATCTTGAAGCACTTGATGTCCTGGCCCCCGATGTCCAGGATAAAGTCCACCTCTGGGCAGAAGTGCTTGGCGGCGGTGTAGTGGGCGATGGTCTCCACCACGCCCTTGTCCACGCCGAAGGCGGCGCGGATCAGCTCCTCCCCGTAGCCGGTGACGGCGCTGCCCCGGATGGTCACCCGGTCCCCGCACAGTTCGTAGATCTTCTTCAGCTGCTCCCGGACGATCTCCACCGGGTTCCCCCGGTTGGAGCTGTAATAGGTATACAGCAGCTCCCGGTCCCCGCCCAGCAGCGCGGCCTTGGTGGTGGTGCTGCCGCAGTCGATGCCCAGCCAGGCGTCCCCCGCGTAGGAGGCCAGGTCCCCCTCCGCCACGGTGGCGGCGGCGTGGCGGGCCCGGAAGGCCGCCAGCTCCTCCTCCGAGCGGAACAGGGGCGGCAGCAGGTTGGCCGCGTCCCGGGTGGCGGAGCTGTTGGCGATCTTCTCCCGCAGCCGGTCCATGGTATAGACCCCGCCGGATTCCGCCCCGTACAGCGCCGCGCCCATGGCCACGGCGAACCGTCCGTACTCCGGGAACACCGCGTGTTCATCGTCCAGCTTCAGCGTCTCCTGGAACCTGCGCTGCAGGCCCTTGCAGTAGTACAGCGGCCCGCCCAGAAACAGCACCTTCCCGGTGATCCGCTTTCCCTGGGCAAGCCCCGCGATGGTCTGGTTCACCACCGCCTGGTAAATGCTGGCGGCTACGTCCTCGTGCTTGGCCCCCTGGTTCAGAAGGGGCTGGATGTCCGTCTTGGCGAACACGCCGCACCGGGAGGCGATGGGGTACAGCCGGGTGCTCCGCAAACTCAGCTCGTCCAGCTCATCGGCGGTGATGCCCAGCAGGGTGGCCATCTGGTCGATGAAGGCCCCGGTGCCTCCGGCGCAGGAGCCGTTCATCCGCTCATCGATGCCGCCATCGAAGAAGATGATCTTGGCGTCCTCCCCGCCCAGCTCCACCACGGCGGAAACGTCCGGCTCCAGCTGCCGCACCACCTCGCCGGTGGCGAACACCTCCTGAACGAAGCTGACGTCCGCGCTCTCCGCCAGACCCAGCCCGGCGGAGCCGGAAATGGCGGCGGTAAAGGGACGGTCCCCCACCAGGGGGGCCGCCTCCGCCAACAGTTCCAGGGTCTTCTGCCGGACCTGGGAAAAATGACGCTGGTATTTTTCAAAAAGGGGCCTGCCATTTTCCGCCACCACGATCTTCGCGGTGGTGGAGCCGATGTCAATGCCCAGAGCCAAATCACAATTGTTCCTCATATATGTTCTCCATCAGGCCGTTTTGCGGCCATTATAGCATAAACCGCAAGGAATGTTTATGGACAAAGTGTTAAATATATGTGAAGGATTTCCCTTCCGGTTTTGCCAGATTCTATATTTTCCGTTGCCTGAAAGCGGGAAATGTGGTACCATACAGGTACCGCCCGGCATCCCCGGGCCGGGACTTTTCCGATCATCTGCCAAAGGAGGCCGTTCCCATGCCTGACAACAGCCTGCGCCCCGCCATTACCGTGCGCCTGTATACGGACCGGAAATGCTTCGGCCCCGGCGTAGCCATGCTGCTGCGGCGGGTGCGGGAGCTGCGCTCCCTGCGGGCGGCGGCCATGGACATGAGCATGGCCTATTCCAAGGCCTGGACCATCCTGCGGGAGGCGGAGCGGGGCCTGGGGGTGAAGCTGCTCCAC
>CAMWTG010000231.1 GCA_947177115.1 uncultured Clostridia bacterium | reverse complement strand
TCTCCAGCTTGCGGAACACGTCGTTGCCTTTCTTGCCAAAAGCCTCGCCCTCCGCTTTGGTCAAAGTGCTCATCTCGCCGATATCCGCCCCGGCCACGAAGGACTTCTGTCCCGCTCCGGTGAGAATCAGGCATCTCACCTCGTCCAGGTTCACTGCGTCCAGAGCCGCATCCAACTCCTCCAGCACCTGGCTGTTCAGGGCGTTCAATGCCTTCTCACGATTGATGGTGAGGATTGCGTACTGCCCTTTCTGTTCATAAAGAATATAATCCATAGTCTACCTCTTTCCGCAAACCTGGGGTTGGCTCATAGCCCCCGGCTTGCCATATGTCCACAATTTCAAACAGCCCGGAGAACGCATCAGTTCCCCCGGGCTTTGTCTGACTTATTAATCTTCAATCTTGACGATGGTGGAGCAGCCCATACCGCCGCCGATACACAGTGTAGCCAGGCCGGTCTTGGCGCCCTTAGCCTGCATCTCATGCAGCAGAGTCACCAGGATACGGCATCCGGAAGCGCCCACGGGATGTCCCAGCGCGATGGCGCCGCCGTTGGGGTTCAGCTGCCTGTCCACGTCGATACCCAGGTCCTTGCCCACTGCAACGGACTGTGCGGCAAAAGCCTCGTTGGCCTCGATGATATCGAAGTCCTCGATCTTCATGCCGGTCTTGGCCATCACCTTCTTGGTGGAAGCCACGGGGCCGATACCCATCACTTCGGGACGAACGCCAGCAAGAGCGCCTGCCACGAAAGTAGCCATGGGCTTCACACCCAGTTCCTTGGCCTTCTCCTCGCTCATCACCACGATGGCGGCAGCGCCGTCGTTGATGCCGGAGGCGTTGCCTGCGGTCACAAAGCCGTCGGGATTGATGGGACGCAGTTTTGCCAGACCCTCAATGGTGGAACCGGCGCGGGGTCCCTCGTCTACCTTGAACTCGATAGTCTCTTTTTTCTTCTTGACCATAACAGGCACGATCTCGGCGTCAAACGCGCCGGACTTCTGAGCAGCCTCAGCCTTCTGCTGGCTCTTCAGCGCAAACTCATCCAGTTCCTCACGGGTCAGCCCCCACTCGCGGCAGATATTGTCGGCGGTCGTAATCATGTGATAATCGTTAAACGCATCCCACAGGGCATCCTTGATCATTGTATCCACCAGAGTTCCGTTGTTCATTCTATATCCGTAACGAGCCTGAGGAATGGCATACGGTGCCATGGACATATTCTCCATACCGCCTGCCACTACGATATCCGCGTCACCGGCCATGATCATCTGCGCAGCCTGGTTCACGCAGTTTAAGCCGGAACCGCACACCACGTTCATGGTCACGGCGGGTACCTCGATGGGCAGACCGGCCTTGATAGAAGCCTGACGAGCCACGTTCTGACCAAGCCCGGCCTGGATGACACAGCCCATGTAAACCTGATCAACCTGCTCGGGAGCCACACCGGCCCTGTTTAAAGCCTCCTTGATAACAATTGCACCCAGCTCCGCGGCAGGGGTAGTGCTCAGAGTTCCGCCCATGGTGCCGATGGCGGTACGGCAGGCACCTGCTAATACTACTTTCTTTGCCATTTCTTTTTCCTCCAACTTGTTTTTTCGCTTTATTTCTCAGCTTCGGCAATGATTGTTATTTTTTTGTCATTGCCATCGCTTCTAGTGTAGCATACCGTTTCCCGTTTTGCAACGGCTTTCTTTTATTTCTGTTCTGTTTTTGACTGCCCCAGGCCCCCATACTTCCAATTCCCCCTTGCCTTTTGGCCATAAGAACACACTTTCCCTAGCGGTCAAACCGCATACCGGCGCGCCAGACTGCCTTTGAAATCGGGGGAGCGAACAGAACGGTCCAAGCAGATCCAAGCAGGACCCATTCTCCGATTGCATATTCCGCAGCCTTGTGATAAAATAGGAGCAAATAGAACATATTTTCGATTGCACAGGAGAAGAGAGATTATGAACCAGTTATCGCTGTTTGATATAAATCCCAGCAGCATCTCCGGCCAGAACGACACATCGGGCAGCGCGCCCATGACTTCTGGCCCTCTGGCGGACAGGCTGCGGCCCGCCGCCCTGGAGGAATATGTGGGGCAGCAGCACCTGCTGGGCCCCGGCAAGATCCTGCGTCAGCTTCTGGAGCGGGACCAGATTCCCTCCATGATTTTCTGGGGGCCTCCGGGAGTGGGCAAAACCACCCTGGCCAGTATCATTGCGAACCGCACCCGGTCCAGCTTCGTGAACTTCAGCGCCGTGACCAGCGGCATCAAGGAAATCAAGGAGATCATGAACCAGGCCCAGGAAAACAGGGCCTACGGTATCCGCACCTTGGTATTTGTGGATGAGATTCACCGTTTCAACAAGGCCCAGCAGGACGCCTTCCTGCCCTATGTGGAGCGGGGCAGCATCACGCTGATCGGGGCCACCACGGAGAACCCCTCCTTCGAGATCAACGCCGCTCTGCTCTCCCGGTGCAAGGTGTTTGTGCTAAAGGAACTGACGGAAGATGACCTCACAGGGCTTTTGTCCCGAGCGCTTACGGATAAGCGCAGCTTCGGCAGCGCCCGGGTTCATATGGAGCAGTCCCTGCTGCCGATTATCGCCGCCTTTGCCGACGGGGATGCCCGCACAGCCTTAAACACGCTGGAGATGGCCGTGCTGAACGGGGAACTGGCCCCTGACGGCTCTGTGACCGTGACCAGGGAGAGCCTGGAGCAGTGTCTGGGCAAAAAGACTCTGCTGTACGACAAGAAGGGCGAAGAACACTACAACCTGATCTCCGCCTTGCATAAATCCATGCGCAACTGTGACCCGGACGCCGCCGTTTACTGGCTGGCCAGGATGCTGGAGGCAGGGGAGGATCCCCTGTTCATCGCCCGCAGACTCATCCGCTTCGCCAGCGAGGACATAGGGCTGGCCGACCCCCAGGCTCTGCCGCTGGCAGTGGCTGCCTACCAAGCCTGCCATTTTAACGGCATGCCGGAATGCAATTTGAATCTGACCCAGGCCGTAGTGTATCTCTCCCTGGCCCCCCGCTCCAACGCCCTGTACCGGGCATACGAAGCCGCCAAAGCGGACGCCATGACCCGTTTAAACCAGCCCGTGCCCCTGGTGATCCGCAACGCTCCCACGGAACTGATGGAGGACCTTCACTATGGGGAGGGCTATGTCTACGCCCACGACACCCGTGAAAAGATGGCCCGCATGACCTGCCTGCCGGAGGATCTGAAAGACCGCCGCTATTATCTGCCCACAGAGGAGGGGACGGAAAGTATTCAGAAGCAGCGGCTTGAACGAAGCCGGGCTTTCCGGCTGGGGGCGACGGCTGATGAAGAGGCAGAACCATAGCCTGACACATCCCGGATAAACCGGGAGTACGCCCCTGTTTACAGGTTTGTATTTCCATCGCTCCCCGGGGAGTACAGCAGCATATCATGGTTCACTGTCTTGTAAAACAGATGTCGGAACTGCTCAGAGCGCCCATGCCGCCCGTGGAGTCCACACAGCCTGGCGCCCTCCTGCTGCCGGGGCAGTCCGCATTCCTCCGACTGCTGGGGCAGTCCGCATTCCTCCGACTGCCCCAGAGCCCACATAACCTTCGTCACCGTCGCCTCCAGGGTCATATCGTAAGCTTCCATCAGGTGAAAATCTTCCTTGATGACCCGTCCAACCTTGTATACCTCCATATCGCTGCCCTCGTGGGTCACCTGGGTAGCCATCATGACAATCTTTCCTGCATCCGTCCAGCGGCGTATTTCCGCATAAAAGGGCACCTGTCCGTATTCCGGAAGCCCGCCCACGCCAAAGGCTTCTATCACCACGGCATCATAATAGGGAAACAGCCTCTCAAGCACCGAACCATCCATACCCGGCATCAACTTCAGCAGCAAGACTTTCTCATTCATTGTATGGTAGAATACCGCCGGTCCCGCCGCCCGGTCCTTGTCGTCAATATAAAATACAATTTTCCCGTCACACAGCGCCGCAACATAAGGATAATTGATGCTGGAAAAGGCGTTGTAGCTTTTAGATCGTTCCTTCTTCGCCCGGGTCCCGGCGATAGCATTGCCGCCAAACACAATATTTACCCCATGCGCCCGCTCGTCGGAGGCAAAGCGCAGGCTGTCCAGCAGATTGGTTCTCGCGTCTGTCACCGGCAGATTGATGGGCTTCTGGGAACCGGTGATGACAATGGGCTTTCTGCTGTTCTGCACCAGATAGGACAGGGCTGCCGCCGTGAACGCCATGGTGTCCGTACCATGGCAGATCACAAAGCCGTCATAGTCCGCATACTGCTTTTCGATCAGCCCTGCCAGCTCCAGCCAATGTTTTGCGTATATATTGGTGCTGTCCAGGCTGAAGGGCTGGAGGATGTCCACCCGGCAGAACGCCTTATAATCCTCTACATACTGCAGCAAGTCCTCCGCCGCTATCTTTGGCGCAAGCCCTTCCTCCGTATATCCCGACGCGATAGTGCCCCCTGTGGCAATCAGTAACACTTTTTTCATATAGTCCGCTCCTCGCTTTTATCCGCACGTCCAATGGCGGCA